>NZ_JAELTL010000063.1:0-29306 GCF_016428815.1 Serratia sp. ASV30
CCCCCCCCCCCCCCCCCCCCCCCCCCCCCCCCCCCCCCCCCCCCCCCCCCCCCCCCCCCCCCCACCCCCCCCCCCCCCCCCCCCCCCCCCCCCCCCCCCACCCCCCCCCCCCCCCCCCCCCCCAAAAAATTTTTTTTTAGTTGGCATCGTCGGCAGCGTCAGATGTGTATAAGAGACAGACCTGTTATTTATAATAATGACAACAAAATTTCCCTGGTGTTGGCCGAATTGGCTCCTGATCCTTTAAACGGGATCAGTTTTTTTTATTTAAATCTTTTGTTCTTATGGCGTAACGATAAAGTCTTTTAGGAGCAAATGATAGTTATACTAAAGTACAGTCAGACACTGTACTTTTTCGGTGAAGGGCTTGGGCAAGGCGATGGCTAACAGGGCTGACAGCCCCTGATATCAGGCACTGTCCCGTAATAATGGTAAGCACAGCTCCCTCCTATTCTTCCCGGCACCAAACCGTCTGGCACCGGGCAATTAAGTTTAAAGCCATTCTTCAAAAACGCGCACTGACCCCCACGTTGTACATAAATTGCTCACCGCTGCTCAAGCCGCTGGTTTGCGAAACCGTCGCAAACGCCGCCACCCGATCGCTCAATGGCATATTCGCCCCCAAGGTGATATCCATCCAGTTTTTATCCTGGCTGGCGCTGTCGCGGGTGAATGAGGTCTGGGTCGATTTCAATCCACCGCCTGCCCGGTAAACGCCATCACCGAACTGATGCTGATAGCTCACCTCCGCGTAAGGATTAACTACCCCGAGCTGACTATCCAATCGCCATCCTACAGCGCCGATCTGCGAATGGTAGGTCTGATCGTTGAAACGCATGGCCGTACTGTCGTCGCCATTCTCGCTATAACCGGAGACGTTGCTGTAATCCCAGGCAAACTGGGCCATCGGCCCGGTGGTGAGGTACGAAGCGATCGGGAAGTCATACCCCGCAGTAACGCGTGCGCCCCACTGCTTACCATCGGTATCGCCGGTTTCTGTACGGGTTAGCGAACCCAACTGCATACTGCGGTTAATGTCGTCGTAATTCACGCTGGCATAGTGCAAATCGGCATTAACCCATCCTTGCTCAAATAGCGTCAGGGAGCTGAAGGCCGACAGCAGCACACCGCGCGCCTTATAATCGTAACGGCTGGAAGGTTGCTGATTGTCGTTGGAACCCGAGATTAGCGCACCTATCAGCCACTCATCCGTCAGTTGATAATCCACGCCCAGCGTTAGGTTATGCGTGGTGGCGTCGCCATCCCCGGCAACTGTATTGGCAGAATAATCGTAACGTTGCCCGGCATAGCCGCCGAACACGCCCAACGACCCCTGCGGATTGCTGCTGGTGCGTAACTGCTGAAGACGGCTGTCCAAGGTAGCACGGCTATCACGCGCAAAAGCGGCGGTTGCCTGGTTGAGAGCCACCGCCTGCGCCGGGCCATCCAATACCGCCTGAATATAATCGGCGATCAGTTGATGAGCCTGCGGGCTGGGGTGGAAATGGTCGGCAAACAGATAAGCCTGCTCGCTGTTAAAACCTGGCATGGACGAACTGCATACCGCCGAAGACACTCCCGCTGGGCAGGCCATACCGGCAGTGTTGGTAAAACCAAACTGGCCCGGGTTGGCGATTGCCTCGCTGAACAGTTTGTTGACATCAACGCGCACGATATTACCGCCGCCCTGAGCCAGCAGGCGATCTTCGCTCTGGTTATAAAAATCGGTAAGCTGGGCCGCCTGGGCGCTGAAACTGTCGAAAGCCGCGCTCAGTTGGGCAGCAATGGCCTGCTGCACCAGAGGATTGCTGCTGGCCTGCTGTGCAGCGGCACCTAAAGCCTGATGGATCGCCTGCTGGCGCGAAGCGTTATCCGGCGTGGCGATAGTATTAAGCTTGCCGTACGCCGCCAGTATGGCCGCGCCCTGCACTGGCCCCAGCGCCTGCTGGATAATCAGCTCCATCAGTTGCGGGGTTGAGCCGATATTCGGTACCGTTGGCACTATCACCGTCCCGGCACCGGCGTTCAGTAAAGCGTGCACCTGCGTCGCCGCAGCCAAGGCGCTAGTGAAGGCCACCTCCGGTGCGGTTGCCACATTCATCGCCGCAGCGGCCAGATCGTTGCCGCCAATCCAATGAATATACAAACCGTCGCCGTCGGCCCTGCCGTTAACCCGCGCAAGGTAGCTTTGTAGCTGATCCTCGGTGTTGTCCGCCGGGTTTAGCGCCGGTACGGCCACACCACCACCGGCAGCATAGTTGTAGCCACCGTTATCGGACGCCACCAGCGCAGCACCGATACGCTGGCCCAGTATTTCGTCATATAGCTGATGTTGGTTACTGTCATAAGTGAAGCGGCCGTTATTGCCGGTATCACTCAGGCTGTCGCCAAACACGTAAAGTTGATCGTAAGCCTGTGCCGTAGCACTGAGGCAAAAAGCTAACGCCACGGCAAGCACAGTTGGGGTGTGCTTGCCCTTTCTTTTCAGAGGCATAAATAGACTCCTAGTCATAGATAGAGGAAATCCTGTTCTTATCGTTGGCAGTTATCGCCATAGCCGTGTAGTAAATATTGCGGGGATTCACATAACGTCAAGTTAACTGACGATAAATCGTGCAAAGGGTTGCCAAGCGGGCGGCTTACGGCGATGATTACCTGTAAATAATTACAGCATAAGGAATCCTCGTATGGCCAACGAACGTTGCGGTTGGGTTACCGCCGATCCGCTATATCTTGAGTATCATGACCAGGAATGGGGCGTACCCACCACCGACGCACGCGAGCTGTTCGAAATGCTGTGCCTGGAAGGCCAGCAGGCGGGTCTTTCCTGGATCACCGTGCTGAAAAAGCGTGAAAACTACCGCCGTGCCTTCCACAATTTCGATCCGCAGCGCATTGCAGCCATGACCGAACAAGACGTGGCAACGCTGATGCAAGACAGCGGCATTATCCGCCATCGCGGCAAGATCGAGGCCATTATCAATAATGCCAAAGCCTATCTGGCGATGGAGGCCGCCGGAGAAGATTTTGTCACCTTTATCTGGCAGTTCGTCACCGGCAAGCCGCTGCTCAATCACTGGCAGGCGCTTGGCGAAGTCCCCGCCAAAACCGAACAGTCCGATGCCCTGTCCAAGGCGCTGAAAAAGCGCGGCTTTAAGTTTATCGGCTCAACCACCTGCTATGCCTTTATGCAGGCCAGCGGCCTGGTGAACGATCATCTTACGGGGTGCTTCTGCCACCCAAAGCAGCGCCAGGCATGATCCGTACCGCCGTTCCGGCCGATATCGAGCCGCTGATGACGCTGTGGCTGGCAAGCACCACCCAGGCCCATCCGTTTATCGCGGCCGATTATTGGCAGCAAACTGCCCAGTTGGTGCGTGAAAGCTATCTGCCGCGTGCCAAAACCTGGGTTTATCTGCACCACCAGCAGATCGCCGGTTTTATCAGCGTGCTGGATGAACGCTTTGTGGGCGCGCTGTTTGTCGATGAGCGCTTCCACGGCCAAGGCGTCGGAGCCGCGCTGATGGAGCAAGTACAGCAACAGCACGGCTGGCTAAGCCTGGAGGTATACGAGCAGAATCTGCGGGCCTGCGCCTTTTACCGCAAGCTTGGGTTCAGTGAAGTACAACGCCAGTTCAATCAGGAGACCCAGGCCCATACGCTGATCATGAACTGGGCCACCGCAGAACTGCGCCATCCCTGAAGAAGCGGCGGGCGGGCTTTGTCATCCCTGCCCGCTTCTGGTACTTTGGCAGCCAACCTTGTCAACGAGATCCAGCATGTTTACCCATATCGCCTTATCCAAGCTCAACGGTCTTGAATTGATGGTGTACAACTACGTCATCAAAAATAAGGACAAGGTTATGTATATGACCATTCGCGAACTGGCGGACGGTGCCAAGGTCTCCACCACCACGGTATTACGCTTTTGTAAGAAAATGAATTTCAGCGGCTATTCGGAATTCCGCATTCGCTTTAAACTCTATCTGGAACAGGAAGACAAGCTGCTGCTAACCTCCGGTGTCAGTGAAATTGTCAGCTTCTTCAAAAGTATTAACAATGAAGAGTTTGAGCAGTTAATTACGGATGCGGCAGCACACATTGCCAACGCGGAACGGATCATCTTTGTCGGAGCAGGAACATCCGGCACGTTAGGTAAGTACGGCGCTCGCTTTTTCTCTAACGTTGGTAAATTCAGTAATTATATCGATGACCCTTATTATCCCATCAGCAGCGATATGTATAAAAATGCGGTAGCCATTATTTTATCGGTTTCTGGAGAAACGCCGGAAATTCTTAAACTGGCCAGCCAATTTAGCCTGCATAACTGTAAAATCGTCAGCATTACCAATAGCGAAACCTCTTCACTGGCGCGCATGGCGGACTTTAATCTCTCTTACCACATGCCGCAAATCCGCATTGCCAGCGAATATGATATCACTACTCAAGTACCTGTAATGTATATATTGGAAGCGATAGGCAAAAAGCTGGCAAAAAGTCTCGGCCATTAATTTTATTAGCTAAATCACGCTAAATAACACCCTGTTTTTTGCATGTGACAAATCACTATTTCGCCATTTTGTTATATCGTGACATTCCCTTGCTGTTTGCTACTATCCCTTTAGAAATCACCTTATAGCAACAATAAAGTCCGATATTTCTGTACACCACAGATGGAGTTACGTTGATGGCAATTAATTATGCTGACTCGGCAAAAGAGATCGTACGCCTGATTGGCGGCGATAATAATGTGATTAATGTCACACATTGTGCCACACGTTTGCGATTTATTTTAAAAGACAGTAGCCAGGCCGATAAAGACACGCTGAAACGCGTCAAAGGCGTTATTACCGTTATCGAATCCAGTGGTCAATTGCAGGTGGTGATCGGCAACCACGTCGGCGATGCCTATCGGGAAGTGCTCAAGCTGGTCAATATGGATGAGAACGTGGCGGTCAGCGCGCCGAACGTCGGCATCGTCAGCCGCCTGATGGACATTATCTCCAGCATCTTCGCCCCCTTCCTGTATCCGCTGGCAGCCTGCGGGGTATTGCAGGGGCTCATCTCGCTGTTTGCCGCCTTAGGCTGGATGGATCCGGCCAGTGGCACCTATCGTATTCTGAACTTCGTTTCCTGGACCGGCTTCACCTTCCTGCCAGTGATGGTAGCCTTCACCGCCGCGAAAAAATTCAACGTCAATCCGTTCACCGCGGTGATCGCGGCCTGTGCGCTGGTCTCTCCAGACTATATGAACATGCTCACTGCCAATAAAATTCTGTTGGTAAACTCTGCCGATCCGGCCATGCAGGCCTTGATGCAGGAAGCCGTCAATAACCCACAGATTGCCAGGGTGCTGGCCGAGGTAGCCGGTATCCCGATTAACGCCGATCCCCTCACTTTCCTGGGCATGCCAGTGCAGTATCTCAGCTATACCGCCTCGGTGATCCCGATCATCCTGATGGTCTGGATCATGTCTTATGTACAGCGTTTCTTTGAACGCATCCTGCCGCTGGTGATCCGCAACCTGTTCACGCCGATGTTCTGTATCGCGATCATGGTGCCGCTGACGCTGCTGGCCTTTGGCCCGATCGGTAACATGATTGGCGGGGCCATCGGTGGCGTCTATAACACACTGTATCACCTCAGTCCTTCCATTGCCGGAGCGGTGGTAGGCGCACTGTGGATGCCGTTGGTAACGCTGGGCGTACACTGGGGGATCACGCCGGTCACCGTGGGAAACTATGCCACGCTGGGCTATGACACCTTTACCGGCCTGCAGGCCTCGCCGGTGTTTGCCATGGCGGGGGCCGTGCTGGGCGTCTATTTGAAATCCAAAGACCCGGAGATGAAGCGCGTTTCGCTGTCTGCAGGCATGACCGCGCTGTTTGGCATCACGGAACCCGCCATCTACGGCGTTGCGTTGCGTCTGAAACGCCCAATGATTTGCGGCTGTGTCGCCGGCGCGGTCGGTGGTTCCATTGCCGGAGCCTTCAACGCGGTGTCATGGAGTTATTGCCTGCCGGGGATTGCCGTGCTGCCGGTGTTCTTTAAAGAAGGCCATATGCCGCAGTTCCTTGGCTTCCTGCTGTCCATCTGCGTGGCGTTTGTGCTGGGTGCCGTACTAACCTATATCGTCGGCTTCAAAGAGGAACAGCCTGCGCCAACGGCACCGCTCAACAAGCCTGAAATGGCCTAAATTCATCTACCAAGAGAACCAACGTTATGAAAAAACAGTTACCGGATGATTTCCTGTGGGGCGGCGCGGTAGCGGCGCACCAGGTTGAAGGCGGCTGGGATCAGGGCGGTAAAGGCCCAAGCATCGTCGATGTACTGTCCAGCGGTGCCCACGGCGTCGATCGCGTGATCACCGACGGCATTGAACCTGGTTACCTCTACGCCAACCACGACGCGGTGGACTTCTATCACCGTTATAAAGGCGATATCGCGCTGTTTGCCGAAATGGGCTTCAAGTGCTTCCGCACCTCTATTGCCTGGTCGCGCATCTTCCCGCAAGGGGATGAGCTGGAGCCGAACGAGGAAGGATTACAGTTCTACGACAACCTGTTTGACGAGTTGCTGAAATACGGCATTGAGCCGGTGATCACCCTTTCCCATTTCGAGATGCCATGGCATCTAGTGAAAGAGTATGGCGGCTGGAAGAATCGCAAGGTGGTCGATTTTTTTGTGCGCTTTAGCGAAGTGGTCATCTCCCGTTACCAGCACAAAGTGAAGTACTGGATGACCTTCAACGAGATCAACAACCAGCGCAACTGGAAGACCCCGCTGTTCGGCTACTGCTGTTCAGGGGTGATTTTCACCCAGGAACCGAACCCGGAAGAGTGCATGTACCAGGTGCTGCACCATCAGTTTGTCGCCAGCGCACAGGTGGTCAAACTGGGGCATGCCATCAACCCGGCATTGCAGATTGGCTGCATGATCGCCATGGTGCCGCTGTATCCGTTCTCCTGTAATCCGGATGATGTGATGTATGCGCAAGAGGCGATGCGTGAACGCTTCCTGTTTGGCGATGTGCATATGCGCGGCTATTACCCGTCCTACATTCTGCACGAATGGGAGCGCAAGGGTTACCACATCCAGATGCAGCCGGAAGATGAGCAGATCCTGCGTGAAGGTTGTGCGGACTATATCGGCCTGAGCTACTACATGAGTAACGCGGTGCAGGCGGACTCCATCGGCACGGGCACGGCGCTGGCCGGTTTTGAAGGCAGCGTGCCGAACCCTTATGTGAAAGCGTCCGACTGGGGCTGGCAGATCGATCCGGTGGGGCTGCGCTATACGCTCAACATCCTCTATGAACGCTACCAGAAGCCGCTGTTTATCGTCGAGAACGGCTTCGGTGCGCTGGATAAGCCCGAGGCCGATGGCCAGATCCACGACGATTACCGCATCGCCTATCTCCGCTCGCATATCGAGCAGATGAAAAAAGCGGTGATAGACGACGGCGTTGAGCTGATGGGCTTTACTCCCTGGGGCTGTATCGACTGCGTGTCCTTCACCACCGGGCAATACAGTAAGCGCTACGGTTTTATTTACGTGGATAAGCACGACGACGGCAGCGGCAGCTTTGCCCGCTCGAAGAAACAGAGCTTCGACTGGTATCGCCGCGTGATCGCCAGCAATGGCGAAACGTTGGCTTAACCGCATCTCATCGGGGCGAAACTCTTCGCCCCTTTGTCCTAAAGATCACCCCTTCCTGCATTAATTCAGTTTGTTCTGGTTCCCAAGCGGCGATTTGGCGGCTACCTTCCTGCCTGGCTTACAGGTTTATAATTTGTCACGATTTTTATCGGAACTGCTGGCCAAAAGGTACGTCATAGTTGCGCGGCCCGTTTGGGGCTCGCGGCTGAATGCCGATGATTTAGCGCCTCCAGTTTGGAGTAGCGCACGCAGATATCCCTGCTTTTAAAGGAACTAACAATGAAAAAACGCATTGCGATAATTGCTGGTGCAGTAGCCGTTGCCATGACGCTATCGGCTTGTACCACCAACCCTTACACCGGGGAGTCAGAAGCCGGCAAATCCGGTATTGGCGCTGGCGTTGGCGCAGCCCTGGGTGCCGGTATCGGCATGATCTCTTCATCCAAAAAAGACCGGGGTAAAGGCGCGCTGATCGGCGCCGCAGCCGGTGCCGCATTGGGCGGTGGAGCCGGATACTACATGGACGTGCAGGAAGCCAAACTGCGCGACAAAATGAAAGGCACTGGCGTTAGCGTTACCCGTCAGGGCGATAATATCGTGCTGAATATGCCAAACAACGTGACCTTCGATACCGACAGCAGCACGCTGAAACCGGCGGGTGCCAACACCCTGACCGGCGTGGCGATGGTGCTGAAAGAGTATGAAAAAACCGCCGTCAACGTGGTGGGTTACACCGACAGCACCGGGGCTCGCGCGCATAATATGACGCTGTCCCAACAACGTGCAGACGGTGTGGCCAGCGCGCTGATCACCCAAGGGGTCGCCGCCAACCGCATCCGTTCAATCGGTGCCGGCCCGGATAACCCGATTGCCTCCAACAGCACCACCGCAGGCAAGGCGCAAAACCGCCGCGTTGAGATCACCCTCAGCCCGCTGTAAGCACAGAGTGCGGGGCCTTTGCCCCGCCAGTTCGCATTTCCTGCCCTCATCTCTCCCGCCGGTTCCTCTGCCTGTGTTACTCTCGCCCAGCATCCCAATACCTTCTGTAGAGTGAAATATGTCCCTGAAAGCGATTGCCAAAGCATTGGATCTCTCCGTTACCACCGTGAGTCGCGCCCTGAATGGCTACGGCGACGTCGCCCAAGATACGCGCCAACGGGTAGAGGCTGAGGCAGAGCGTTTGGGTTATCGCCCCAATACCCTGGCACGCCGTTTGAAAATGGGCAAAATCGACGCCGTTGGGCTGGTTTTCCCGTTCAATAACTACACGTTAAGTAACTCTACCTTGATGGAAATGATCGGTTGTATCAGCAATGAGTTGGTACGCCACGAGATCGATCTGCTGTTGGTGGCAGATGATGCGCCCCATCATGCCTTTACTCGCCTGATTGCCAGCAAACGTGTTGATGCGTTGATTGTCGCCCATACGCTAGACAACGATCCACGTCTACAGGAATTACAGCGGCTTAACTTCCCCTTTCTGGCGCTGGGCCGCAGCCAGCTGGAGAAAGATTACGCCTGGTTTGATTTTGATAACCGCGCTGGCAGCCTGATGGCCGTGGACTATCTGGTGGCGCTTGGCCACCGGAAAATTGCCTATCTGGGCGAAAATAACCAGCAGTCGTTTATCAGCCAGCGCCGCCAAGGGTATCTGGATGGATTGGCCAGCCACCAACTGCAACAACGTGACGATTATCTGTGCAGTATCACGCCAAGCCGTCGCGCGGGTTATCTGACCACCCAAGCGTTATTGGCGTTGGCCGATCCGCCGACGGCAATCATTACCGACTGCAACGGTCACGGCGAGGGAGCAGCAATGGCGCTACGTGATGCCGATAAACTCGGCCCCGGAGGGGTTTCTCTGGTGGTGTATGACGGATTACCAGCAGAAAGCCTGCTCGACCTGCCTGTAGCCGCCATAGTCCAAGCCACCCGCGCGGAAGTCGGCCAACAAATCGCGCAAATGACCCTTGGCCTGATCCGTGGTGAACCGCTGCAAAAATTACAGGTACTGTGGCAACCGGTGCTAAAACCCAACCCTGACGAACTCCCCCTGACCTCCTGATCGTTTAAAACAACGCCGTTTTTTGCCCGACCAGATCACAGATCCGAAACGTTTAGGTTTTAATCCGAAACGTTTCGGATCAATGATGACGCCACTGAGTTGAGCCAAAGATCGTAAAGGAGTCAAAAGATGGAACCCACCATTGTGCGGTTAACCAGCCCCACGACCGACGTCATTGTTCGTTGCCAGCCGTTTGCCGAAATTCTCTATTGGGGCCCCCATTTAAGCGGGTTTATGCCGGAGGATGTATTGACGTTGAGCCGGGCTGTGCCAAACGGCAGGCTGGATGTAGATACACCTCTGACGCTGGCGGCAGAATCTGGACGCGGTCTGTTTGGCTCGCCGGGAGTGGAAGGCCATCGTGACGGCTACGATTGGTCACCCGTGTTCACTACCAGCGAAATCACGCATCAGGACAATCAGTTGCTGATCCTGGCAGAAGACCCACAGGCAGGGCTGCAACTACGCAGCGAACTGCAATTGGACAGCGCCAGCGGCGTGCTAAAAATGCGCCATACGTTGATCAATCACCATGCTGCTCGTTACTGGGTTAACCGCTTGGCGTTGACACTGCCATTGCCTGAGCGTGCTGGTGAAGTAATGGCGTTCCATGGCCGCTGGATCCGCGAGTTCCAACCGCACCGCGTCACCCTTGAGCATGGCGGGTACCTGCAGGAAAACCGCCGAGGTCGCAGCTCTCATGAATACTTCCCCGGCATGATGGTAGGTAGCCGTGGCTTCAGCGAGCAACAGGGGGAAGTCTGGGGTATCCATC
This sequence comes from Serratia sp. ASV30, assembly GCF_016428815.1. Taxonomy (NCBI): domain Bacteria; kingdom Pseudomonadati; phylum Pseudomonadota; class Gammaproteobacteria; order Enterobacterales; family Yersiniaceae; genus Serratia; species Serratia sp. ASV30. The sequence goes on from NZ_JAELTL010000063.1 coordinate 10,500, forward strand.
TTGGCTGGAGCGGCAACCATCGTCTGCGCGCCGATGTGAAAACCGATGGTCGCCGCCTGTTGCAGGCAGAGGCCCTGTACCTGCCAGGCGAGCAGGAGTTGGAAGGCGGAGCCAGCCTAAGCACACCCTGGCTGTATGCTGCCAGCTCTCGCACTGGTCTGAATGCTCTTAGCCAGCAGTTTCACCGTTATGTCCGCCAGAATATTCTGCGCTTCCCCGACCACAGGCCGCGCCCCGTGCATCTCAATACCTGGGAGGGCATCTATTTCGACCACCAGCCCGAATACATCATGCAGATGGCCACCAAGTCGGCCGAACTGGGTGTAGAACGCTTTATCATTGATGACGGCTGGTTCCGTGGACGCGACCACGATCGTGCCGCACTTGGCGACTGGTACCTGGACGAGAAAAAATACCCGAACGGGCTGGCTCCGGTGATCGAGCATGTTAAACAACTAGGCATGGAATTCGGTATCTGGGTGGAGCCAGAGATGATCAATCCAGATTCCGATCTGTTCCGGGCTCACCCCGACTGGGTGTTAGGTTTACCGGGCTATCAGCAACCTACCGGCCGTTTTCAGTACGTGCTCGATCTGTGCAACCCACAGGTCTTCGAATACCTGCTGGAACGCATGAACTGGCTACTGAGCAATCATGATATCGACTACATCAAGTGGGACATGAACCGCGAGATAGTACAACCCGCTCACCTTGGCCGCGCCTCGCTGACAGCCCAGACCGAGCAATTCTATCGCTTGCTGGATAGCTTGAGGGAACGCTTCCCGCAGGTGGAATTCGAATCTTGCGCCTCCGGTGGGGGCCGTATTGATTTTGAGGTCCTGCAACGCTGCCACCGCTTCTGGACCTCCGACAACAACGACGCGCTGGAACGCCAAACCATTCAACGCGGCATGAGCTATTTCTTCCCCCCGGAAGTGATGGGCTCACACATCGGCAACCGACGGTGTCACGCCACCGAACGTCAGCACAGCATCGGTTTTCGCGGCCTGACGGCGTTGTTCGGTCACATGGGTATAGAACTTGACCCGGTTAAAGAAGGCGACACTGAACAGCTTGGTTTCGTCCGCTATGTGGCGTTGCACAAATCTCTCCGGCCATTGCTACATAGCGGCGATGTTATCCGTATCGATCATCACGACCCAAGCACCCAGATTAATGGCGTGGTTGCCCCAGGACAGGAGCGAGCTGTCATTTTGGTCAGCCAGTTGACGATGCCGAATCACCAACTGCCGGGTAATTTGCGCATTCCAGGGTTGAGGCCGGATGCTCGTTACCGCATCACCCTGCTGGATACCCCGCCGCTTATTCACCAGCAGCAGGGCGGCCATACCATGCGCCAGTTGCCCGCCTGGATGAAACAGCCCTGCGACGTTAGCGGGGAATGGCTGGCACAGGTTGGCCTGGCGTTACCGGTACTGGATCCGGAAAGCGCCATGCTGATCGGCCTGGAACAGCTCTGAGTTATCCCATAGATTTGCAGGTGCAGCGCTCACCACAGCGAGCCGCTGCACACCCAAAGCTCGTCGTGGAAGGACAATCACCATGAACGCCACCGTCTGTACCTATAAAAATAACCGTAACTTCTGGATATTTGGCGCTTTCTTTTTCCTCTACTTTTTCATTATGGCCACCTGCTTTCCGTTTCTGCCGATCTGGCTGTCGGAAGTCATCGGGCTGAATAAAACCGAAACTGGCCTGGTATTTTCCTGTCTGTCTCTGTTTGCCATTCTATTTCAACCCATTTTCGGCATTATTTCCGATAAGCTCGGGCTGAAAAAACATCTGCTTTGGGTGATTACCCTGTTGCTGTTTTTCTTTGCTCCCTTCTTCCTCTACGTCTTTGCACCGTTGTTGAAAATGAACGTCTTGCTCGGAGCCATGGTGGGCGGGGCCTATATCGGATTTGCTTTCTCAGGGGGGGCTGGAGCCGTTGAGGCTTATATCGAACGAGTCAGCCGCAAAAGTGCCTTCGAATACGGCAAGGCGCGGATGTTTGGCTGTTTCGGCTGGGGGATCTGTGCGTCTACCGCCGGAGTGTTATTCAACATCAATCCGGATATCGTCTTCTGGATGGGATCTGGAGCGGCAGTGCTACTGATGCTACTCCTGATACTGGCCAACCCGCGCGAAAATCCTAACGCCATTGTCATGGCCAAGCTGGGGGCCAATCAGAGCCAGTTCAATCTGAGGATGGTGGCAGAGCTGTTCAGAATGCCGAAGATGTGGATGTTCATCCTGTATGTGGTTGGGGTAGCCTGCGTCTATGACGTGTTCGATCAACAGTTTGCCAACTTCTTTAAAACCTTCTTCAGTTCTCCCCAGCGCGGTACCGAGGTCTTCGGCTATGCGACCACCGCCGGAGAGTTGGCCAATGCGCTGATCATGTTCTGTTCGCCGTGGATTATTAACCGCATCGGGGCGAAAAATACTCTGCTGCTGGCCGGTACCATCATGTCGATACGCATTATTGGCTCCGCCTTTGCCACAACGGCACTGGAAGTCATCATGCTGAAAATGCTGCACGCGCTGGAAGTGCCTTTCTTGCTGGTCGGTTCCTTCAAGTACATCACCGCCAACTTTGATACCCGCCTTTCCGCCACGATCTATCTGATTGGTTTCCAGTTTGCCAAACAGGGGGCCGCCATCTTCCTCTCTGCCTTTGCAGGTAGCCTGTATGACCGTATGGGGTTCGCCGAAACTTACCTGATCCTCGGCAGCCTTGCCTTGGGTGTCACGCTGATTTCTGTCTTCACCCTCAGCAGCCCCGACAAGAAAATCCAGCCGCAGGCCAAAGCGCAGGAGGCCACCTCCTGACATGGGTCATTCCCGGCTTTAGGCTTGGTGTGTTAGTCTCCTTGGCATTGAACCGCAGGGGAGATTGGCTGTGAGCAGTGATAAAGCAACGCGTGCCTCAGGGCGCGCCACCATCAGTGATGTGGCAAAACACGCCCAAACCGGCAAAACCAGCGTGTCGCGCTATCTCAATGGTGAACAGCACCTGCTCTCCGACGCCCTCAAGCAACGTATCGATATGGCGATCCAGCAGCTCGACTATCGCCCAAGCCAGATGGCACGCAGCCTGAAGGGCGGACAAACGCGGCTGATCGGTCTGATCATCGCCGATATCACCAATCCCTATTCCGTCGACGTGATGCGCGGCATCGAAGCAGCCTGCCGCCAGCATGGCTTTACCCTGCTGGTCTGTAACACCAATAACGAGATCAATCAGGAACAGCATTACCTCCAGTTGCTGAGCAGCTACCGGGTGGAAGGGATTGTGGTGAACGCCGTCGGGATGCGTGAAGACGCGCTCTCCATGCTGCAACAGTCGATGCTGCCGATGGTGCTGATCGACCGTAAAATCCCCGACTTTGCCTGCGATGTGGTGGGTTTGAATAACCACGAGGCCACCGCCACCGCAACGGAACACCTGCTGCAACAGGGTTTCGAGGCTATCCTGTTCCTCAGTGAGCCGATTGGCACCGTGAATACCCGGCTTGAGCGTCTGCACGCTTTTCGCCAGACGATGGCCCAACATCCTGATTTGTCCGCCGAGCAGGCCGAAACTCCGCTAAACGACGCCGAAAAGCTGGCAACGCTATTACAGACCTTCAACACCCGCCATCGCGGGATGCGCAAAGCGGTGATCTCGGCCAACGGTGCCTTAACGCTGCAAGTTGCGCGCGCTATGCGCCACCTGGGCATGCAGTGGGGCAACGACATTGGCCTGCTGGGGTTTGACGAACTGGATTGGGCCGAACTGGCCGGGGTGGGGATCACCACCCTGAAACAGCCCACCTACCAGATAGGGCATGCCGCGCTGGAACTGCTGGTGCAGCGAATTCAGGGTCTCAATGCTCCCGTTAGCGAGCAGCTATTCTCCGGTGAGCTGATCGTTCGTGGCTCCACCCTGCGTTGACCCCTCACCCTAACCCTCTCCGTTAGTGAGAGGGGACCGATCGAGTTCGTTGATTGCTTTGCGTAACACCTTGTCTTTGTTGTTTTTCCTACCTACTTTCCGAAACTGTACGAACTCACCACTTACTCTGGCAGCGCCACACAGGGGACCGATCGAGTTCGTTTATTGTTTTGCGTAACACCTTGCCTTTATTGTTCTTACTCCCTATTTCCGAAGCTGCACGGGCTAACTACGTACTCTGGATAGCTCCCACAAGGGACCGATCGAGTTGGTCTGAAAGTACGGTGACTCATCATGTGCATTCGTTGACTCTCCTTGGATAAATGGAAGCTCAAGCCTTGCTGAGATTATCTTCGTTCTTCCAACAGAGCAGGGGCTAACAGCTCCCTCTCCCTGTGGGAGAGGGTTGGGGTGAGGGGCCATTTTTTAACCAACTCCGTGATTGCGATCATAGTTCTGCATGCTGCTGCTTTTCAATGGAACCGGTTCCATTTACCGTTACAACAACAGTAGCGGTGGTGATAGGTCACCTCAGGAGCCAAAAGATGAAGCAACAGATTATTGTAGTTACCAGCGCCTACGGCAACGACAGGGTGCAGCAACTAGGTGGCCAGGCGGCGTTGTTACCCCTGATCGCCCAGGCAGGTGCCGACGGCGTGGAAATCCGCCGTGAACTGCTTTCCCCGCAGGAGTTGGACGCTTTACCCACCCTGGCAAAAGCCCTACAACAACACCAACTGGCCGCCGTGTATTCCGCACCTGAGTCACTGTTTACGCCACAGCATACCCTGAACCCGAATCTGCCCGCCTTTTTGGCTGAGGCGAAGATCCTGCAAGCCAGCCGTCTCAAGCTGGCCTTGGGTCACTACCAGCCGGGCTTTGACTTTACCGAGTTAAAAATCGCGCTGGGGCAATCCGCAACCCAACTGGTGGTCGAGAACGATCAAACACCAGACTGCGGCATCCTGTCGTTGATGAACGCCTTTTTCCATGCGGTGGAAGCGAGCCAGTTGCCGGTCGGCATGACGTTCGACATGGCCAACTGGCATTGGGTGGGGCAAGACGCCCTGGCCGCCGCCAATCTGCTGGCCGCACACGTTGGCTATATTCATGTTAAAGCCGCCACCCTTGGCCCACGTGGCTGGCGCGCCATCGCCCTGGATGACACCGACGGTAGCTGGCGTGAAGTGCTGGCCCGCTTACCGCAGGACGTGCCGCGCGGCATCGAGTTCCCGCTACAGGGCAGCGATCTGGAGGCGGTAACCCGCCATTATGTGGATGTGTTACGCGGGGAGCAAGCATGATGAACACGCAAAATTCTTTAGACGTCGTAACGCTGGGTGAAGCCATGGCGATGTTTGTCGCCGCGCAAACGGGCGATTTGGCCGAGGTAGAAAGCTTTACCAAACGCATCGCCGGTGCCGAACTGAACGTGGCGATCGGGCTGGCCCGCCTGGGTTTGAACGTCGGCTGGGTAAGCCGGATAGGTAACGACTCCTTTGGCCGCTTTACCTTGCAACAGCTGGCGAAAGAAGGGGTTAACGCCCAGCAGGTCACCGTCGATGGCCGCTACCCAACCGGTTTTCAGCTGAAATCTAAAAACACGGATGGAACCGATCCCAGTGTGGAGTATTTCCGCAAAGGCTCCGCCGCTAGCCATCTTTCCACCGCCGATTTTGACCGCGACTACTTCGCTGGGGCGCGCCACCTGCACCTGAGTGGGGTGGCCGCAGCCCTTTCTGCCGAGTCGCTGGAGCTGTGCCATTTCGCCGCTGCCGAGATGCGCGCCCTGGGCAAAACCATCTCCTTCGACCCCAACCTGCGCCCGGTGCTGTGGTCTAGCCGGGAACTGATGATCGAACAGCTCAACAAGCTGGCCTGCGCAGCCGACTGGGTGCTGCCAGGGTTAAAAGAGGGCCAGATCCTGACCGGGCAATCCACCGCAGAAGGTATCGCCGACTTCTATCTGGAGCGCGGCGTACAGGCCGTGATCATCAAAACCGGGCCAGAGGGTGCCTGGTTTAAAACCGCCGCCGGCGACCAGGCTGCGGTACCCGCGGTCAAAGTCACCAACGTGGTAGATACCGTCGGTGCCGGAGACGGCTTCGCAGTAGGGACGCTGAGCGCCCTGCTGGAAGGCAAAACGCTGCTACAGGCAGTGCAACGCGGCAACAAGATCGGTTCGCTGGCCATCCAGGCCATCGGTGACAGCGAAGGGCTGCCAACCCGCGCCGCACTGGCAGAATAATCATTTGCTCCAATGAGCGCCCACCTCTGTCCCTACAACCGAGGCACGCCGGGAGAGCACAAGCCCCAGCGGATGGCTACAGGCCAACGCTGGTGAAAAGACTCCACTGAAGGGTTCTGCACATGAATAAAGCAACTATTGCGGCCAAACGCTGGTGGTACATCATGCCCATCGTGTTTATCACCTACAGCCTGGCCTATCTGGACCGCGCCAACTTTAGCTTTGCCTCCGCCGCCGGGATTAATGACGATCTTGGCATCACCAAAGGGATGTCATCTCTACTGGGTGCCCTGTTTTTCCTCGGCTATTTCTTCTTCCAAATTCCCGGTGCCATCTACGCCGAACGCCGCAGCGTCAAGAAGCTGATTTTCTGGTGTTTGATCCTGTGGGGCGGGTGCGCCTCGCTGACCGGCATGGTCAGCAATATCCCAATGCTGGCGGCGATCCGCTTTATCCTCGGCGTGGTGGAAGCTGCGGTAATGCCCGCGATGCTGATTTACATCAGCAACTGGTTTACCAAGTCTGAACGCTCCCGCGCCAACACCTTCCTGATCCTCGGCAATCCGGTCACGGTGTTGTGGATGTCGGTGGTTTCCGGCTACCTGATCCACGCCTTTGGCTGGCGTGAAATGTTTATCTTCGAAGGGATCCCCGCAATCATTTGGGCATTCTGCTGGTGGGTGCTGGTCAAAGACAAGCCGTCACAGGTCGGCTGGCTGAGCGATCAGGAAAAGCTGGCATTGCAACAGCAACTGGCCGAGGAGCAGAAAGGCATCAAGGCGGTACGCAACTACGCCGAAGCCTTCCGCTCGCGCAACGTGATCCTGCTGTGCATGCAATATTTTGCCTGGAGCATCGGCGTGTATGGCTTTGTGCTGTGGCTGCCTTCGATCCTGCGCAGCGGTATGCAGATGGGGATGGTTGAAGCAGGCTGGTTGTCATCGGTACCTTATCTGGCCGCCACCATTGCGATGATCGTGGTTTCCTGGGCATCGGACAAGATGCAGAACCGCAAGCTGTTTGTCTGGCCGCTGTTGCTGATCGGCGCGCTGGCCTTCTTCGCCTCCTACGCCATTGGCCCGAACCATTTCTGGATCTCCTATGGTCTGCTGGTAGTCGCCGGTGCGGCCATGTATGCGCCTTACGGTCCGTTTTTCGCCATCATTCCGGAGATGCTGCCAAGAAACGTCGCCGGGGGTGCCATGGCATTGATTAACAGTATGGGCGCGCTGGGCTCCTTCTTCGGCTCCTGGTTTGTCGGCTACCTCAACGGGGCGACCGGCAGCCCGGCAGCCTCCTATATGTTTATGGCTATCGCGCTGCTGGCCTCGGTGGGGCTGACGCTGATCGTCAAGCCTGCACGTAACGAAGCTCAGCCACAGGTGGCCTAATCTTGCGAGTGAGGGGCTCAGCCCTTCACTCTCCTGCAATATGTTATGTTGAACATCTCGTTCGCCAGATGGAGTTATTTGATGAAGCCTGCAATCGTGTTGTACAAAAGTATTCCTGCCGACCTGCGTGCCAAGCTGGACCAGCACTTTACCGTTCATGCCTTCGACGGTCTGCAACTGGACAACGCCGCCTTCGATCAGGCGCTACAACAGGCCGAAGGCATCCTCGGTTCCGGCGGCAAGATTGACGAAGCCTTTTTGCAACGCGCCCCCAAACTGCGTGCAGCATCCACCGTCTCCGTCGGTTACGACAACTTTGACGTCGCAGCGCTCAACGCCCACCGGGTGCTGTTGATGCATACCCCAACCGTCCTGACCGAAACCGTGGCCGATACCATCATGAGCCTGGTGCTGGCCACCGCACGCCGGGTGGTCGAGGTGGCCGAGCGGGTCAAGGCAGGGGAATGGCAAGGCAGCATCGGGCCTGACTGGTACGGCGTTGACGTGCATCATAAAACCATCGGCATCCTCGGCATGGGCCGCATCGGCCTGGCGCTGGCTCAGCGTGCGCACTTCGGCTTTGGCATGCCGGTGTTGTACAACGCGCGCCGTACACATGAAGAAGCAGAGCAACGCTTCAATGCACGCCGCTGCGATCTTGATACGCTGCTGGCCGAGTCTGACTTCCTGTGCATTACGCTGCCGCTCACCGAGCAAACCTTCCATCTGATTGGCCGCGAACAGCTGGCGAAGATGAAGCAGAGCGGAATTTTGATCAACGCGGGGCGTGGCCCGGTGGTGGATGAGCAAGCGCTGATTGAAGCCTTACAGGACGGCACCATTCACGCCGCTGGGTTGGATGTGTTCGAGCAAGAGCCGGTCGCGGTCGATTCACCGCTGCTGAAAATGGCCAACGTGGTCGCTTTGCCGCATATCGGTTCCGCCACCCATGAGACTCGCTACGGGATGGCCGAGTGCGCCGTGGATAACCTGATTGCCGCCTTGACCGGTACGGTCACAGAAAACTGCGTTAACCCGCAGTTGCTGAACAAGTAACCCTTATGAGATGCCAGCGTTTACCAACTGGCATCTCATCAAAAGAACCTGTAAGCGTTTCACTATTACGCAGGTGCTTACGATGTTCGGCGATTTCCAGCAGTGATAATGGACTTTCGTCACTTACTACCTCATTAATCACAGCCTGACGGACAAACTCATCACTCACTTTCTGGTGTTCTAGCGGGTCGTTGAAAACCATAATAACCTCAGTTACCAGCGTTTCTCCGGCGGTCGCCTTCGTGTATGAAATACTCTAAGAATATGTATTTCCTTATTTTTAATCCGATAAGGGATCAAGTAAGGGAACGTTTGCATGACAATTTCTCGGGTACCCATTACTCGACCAGGTCTTCCTAAAGCAGGTTGCGTAACCAGCAAGTTCACCGAGCGAACCACCTCTTTAGCAAATTCTGTCGCTACTTGCGGATCCTCTTGGTAAAGCCATTCATATTCATCATCAAAATTTGTTGCAGCTTTCCTTAGCCATTTAATTTTCATTGCTAATAGTCACCCCCATTTTCTTAAAACGGGCCGCCATTTCATCATCAGAGGCAAAGTCACCATTATCGGCTTCAACGATGGCCTGTTGAATTTCAGCAACCTGCCATGCCTCGCGGCTTAAAAAATCTTGTATCGCCTGAGTCGCCAAAAATGATTTCGTTCTGCCGGTCGCTTCTGCTAAGGCTTCAAGCTGCTCACTGAGATCGTCGGATAGCCGAACAGACATCACGCTCATAAGTTTACCTCACACTACAATGTACACATGACAATATAGATTAAAAAACCAACAGCGCATAGTCAAACCTCTCCCCCTTCCTCCTCCGCCCCCAAATTCTTACCCTGGGAGGAGGCGATTTTTTCTGCATAAAGCACACTGGGCTACCCTACGATAAAAACGCTTCCTGCCACGAGTAAGGAGAGCCATGAAACGCCTGACCCTTCCCCTGCTGATGCTGCTGTCACCCGCAGCGCTGGCCAACTGGACGCTGCAAAGCTTCCCGGCCTTCAGCGAACCCACCAGCGGTTTATTTACCAGCCAGGCAACCCTGGCCAAAGGCCAACTGCCGTTGCGGCTGTATCAGAACCAACAGTGCTGGCAGCCCAGCGACGCGGTTAAGCTGAACCAGACGTTGTCGCTGCAGCCCTGTAGCGATAGCGAGCCGGTCAGTTGGCGATTATTTCGCGATGGTGATTATCAGGTGCGTATCGATACCCGCAGCGGTACGCCTACCTTGCAGCTCAGCCTGAAGGCCGAACCGGAAAAAACCGTCGCCGCCGTGGCCCGTACCTGCCAACGCTGGGATGGCCAGCCGATCACGATCGCGGTGAAGGACACCTTTGCCGAAGGCGAAACGGTGCGTGATTTTTACTCCGGCCAGACCGCCACGGTGGTTCAGGGCCAGGTCACCCTGCAACCGGCGGCCAACAGCGGGGGGCTGCTATTGCTGGAATCAGCCAATACGCCGCCACAGGCGGCTTTCGACTGGCACAACGCCACGGTCTATTTTGTGCTGACCGATCGCTTTGAAAACGGCAACCCGGCCAACGATCACAGCTATGGCCGCCACGGCGATGGTATGCAGGAGATCGGCACCTTCCACGGCGGCGACCTCGCCGGGTTGACGAAAAAGCTGGATTATCTGCAACAGCTGGGGGTCAACGCCCTGTGGATCAGTTCCCCGTTGGAGCAGATCCACGGCTGGGTAGGCGGCGGTACCAAAGGGGATTTCCCACATTATGCCTACCACGGTTACTACCACCAGGACTGGACCAAGCTCGATGCCAATATGGGCAACGAGCAGGATCTGCGTAATCTGGTGGAGCAAGCACATCAACGTGGGATCCGCATCCTGTTTGACGTGGTGGTCAATCACGTCGGCTATGCCACGCTGGCCGATATGCAGCAGTTTCAGTTCGGCTCGCTGTACCTGAAGGGTGATGAAGCCGCAAAAACCCTCGGCAAAAACTGGGGCGATTGGCAACCTGGGCCTGGCCAGAGCTGGCACAGCTTTAACGACTACATCAACTTCAGCGATAAGGCAGGCTGGAGCCAATGGTGGGGGAAAAACTGGATCCGCACCGATATCGGCGATTACGACTCACCGGGCTTTGACGACCTGACCATGTCACTGGCTTTCCTTCCGGACATCAAAACTGAAGCGCCCGGAGCCAGCGGCCTACCGCTGTTCTTCCGCCATAAACCTGATACCACCGCGCGCGAAATCCCAGGGGCCACCACCCGCGATTATCTGACGGTCTGGCTCAGCCAATGGGTGCGTGACTATGGCATTGACGGTTTCCGCGTTGATACCGCCAAGCACGTCGATAAACCCACGCTGGACCTGCTAAAGCAACGAGCCACCGAGGCACTGGCAGAGTGGAAAGCGGCCAACCCCAAGCAGGCGCTGGATAACGCACCGTTCTGGATGACCGGTGAAGCCTGGGGCCACGGGGTGATGAAAAGCGACTATTACCAGCACGGCTTCGATGCGATGATCAACTTCGATTTTCAGGATCAGGCCTCGCAGGCGCTGGGCTGCTTCTCCAATATTGATGCCACCTATCAGCAGATGGCGGACAAGCTGCAGGGCTTCAACGTGCTGAGCTATATTTCCTCGCACGACACTCGCCTGTTCTTCGCCAGCGATGCCAAAGGTTCGTTGCCTTTGCAGCAACGAGCGGCAGACCTACTGTTATTGGCCCCGGGCGCGGTACAGATTTATTACGGTGATGAGAGCGGCCGGCCGTTTGGCCCTACTGGCTCCGATCCTTTACAAGGCACGCGCTCGGATATGAACTGGGGTGAACTGCAAGGATCCAAAGCGCCGTTGTTGGCACATTGGCAGCGGCTAGGCCAGTTCCGCGAGCGCCACCCGGCAATCGGTGCCGGTACGCAGCAATCCCAGCAAACGCCTCATTACTATGCCTTTAGTCGCCAGCATGGGGGCGATAAGGTGATGGTGGTGTGGGCTGGCGATCGGTCACAATAATTCAGCGTGTTATGCTGTAAAAACCCCGCCGAGCAACATCTATGCCCGGCGGGTAAGATGTCAGCCGCATTGCACCCGCTTTTATCTGGCGGTATGGTGGGCGTCTACCCGCTTACAACCATATTGCAGCAGCTATGAATTTTTCACTTTTCGGCGACAAATTTACCCGTTACGCGGGCATCACCCGCTTGATGGACGATCTCAATGAAGGCCTGCGCACGCCAGGTGCCATCATGCTCGGCGGCGGTAACCCGGCGCACATCCCAGAGATGGACAGCTACTTCAAACAGCTGTGCCAGGAGATGCTCGACCAGGGCAAGCTGACCGAGGCACTGTGCAACTACGACGGCCCACAAGGCAAAGACGCCCTGCTGAAAGCGCTGGCCACCATGCTGCAAGAAGAGCTTGGCTGGCAGATCGAACCACAGAATATTGCACTGACAAATGGCAGCCAGAGCGCGTTTTTCTACTTGTTTAACCTGTTTGCTGGCCGCTACGCCGACGGCACCCGCCGCCGCGTGCTGTTCCCGCTGGCGCCAGAATATATTGGCTATGCCGATTCCGGGTTGGATGAAGGGCTGTTTGTCTCTGCCAAACCCAATATCGAACTGCTGCCAGACGGCCAGTTCAAGTATCACGTCGATTTTGAGCATCTGAACATCGGTGACGACATCGGCATGATCTGCGTATCGCGCCCCACCAACCCGACCGGCAACGTGATCACCGACGAAGAGCTGATGAAGCTCGATCTGTTGGCGCAGCAGCGTGATATCCCACTGGTGATCGATAACGCTTACGGCGTGCCGTTCCCCGGTATTATCTTCAGCGAAGCCACGCCGCTTTGGAACCCGAACATCATCCTGTGTATGAGCTTGTCCAAGCTGGGCCTGCCTGGCTCACGCTGTGGCATCGTGATTGCCGACGAGAAGGTTATTACCGCGCTGACCAATATGAACGGCATCATCAGCCTGTCCCCAGGCAGCATTGGCCCGGCGCTGGCCACGGAGATGATTGAGCGTGGCGATCTGTTGCGTTTATCCAACGAGGTGATCCGCCCGTTCTACAAGCAGCGTGTCGAGCAGACCATCGGCATTATTCGCCGTTACCTGTCGCCAGAGCGCTGCCTGATCCATAAACCGGAAGGGGCTATCTTCCTCTGGCTGTGGTTCAAGGATCTGCCCATCACCACTGAGCTGCTGTATCAACGGCTGAAAAAGCGTGGCGTATTGATGGTGCCAGGCCACTACTTCTTCCCGGGGCTGGAGCATGAATGGCCGCATACGCATCAATGTATGCGCATGAACTATGTACCTAATCCGGAAGATATTGAGCGTGGCGTGATGATCCTGGCCGAAGAAGTTGAGCGCGCGCACCAGGAAGCGTAGCTGGTTGAGATTTTGTCAGCAGTATATTGGGGCTCCGCAAGCGGAGCCCCTTTTACAGGCTACATCGCCCAGAACAGCACCGCCAGCAGCTGCGGTGACATGATGCGCAGGAACATTGCCAGCGGGTAGACCGTGGCATAAGAGAGCGCTGCGGCACCGCTGGTAGGGTGCAGGCCATTGGCAAAGGCCAGCGCCGGCGGATCGGTCATTGAGCCAGCCAGCATGCCGGAAAGCGTCAGGTAGTTCATCTTACCCACCACCCGGGCCAAAATACCCACGCTAATCAGCGGGATCGAGGTGATTAACGCACCGTAACCGACCCATGCCAACCCATCGCCATGCAGCAGGGTATCAATAAAGTTGCCACCAGACTTCAGGCCAACCACGGCCAGGAACAGTACGATCCCCAGTTCGCGCAGCGCCAGGTTGGCACTGGGCGGCATAAACCAGTACAGCTTGCCGATGCTGCCGATACGCCCCAGGATCAGGGCCACCACCAGCGGACCACCGGCCAACCCCAACCGCAACGCCGCCGGGAAACCGGGGATAAACAGCGGGATAGATCCCAACAGCACCCCAAGGCCAATACCAATAAAGACCGGCAGCATCTGCACCTGTTGCAGCTTCTGCTGGGCGTTACCCACAATCGCCGCCACCGCCTCGATAGATTCTGGCCGCCCCACCAGGTTGAGGATATCCCCGAACTGCAGCGTAACATTGCTGCCAGCCACCAGCTCGACCCCGGCACGGTTGAGGCGCGAAACCACCACTTCATATTTTTGCTTCAGTTCCAGATCGCGGATTTTTTTACCCAACACCTTTTCGTTGGTCACGACCGCACGAACCACTTGCAGTGAAGTCCCCCGGGTGGAGAGCGAAACGTCCACCTCCTCGCCAATCACCAGCCGGGCATTTTCCAGCTTTTCGCGCTTGCCGACCAGGTGCAGGAAATCCCCCAGTTCCAGCGTCTCATGCGGGGCAGGCACCATCAGTAAATCGCCGCGCTTGAGCCGTGAACAGATAATCTCATCACTGTTGAGCAGCGGCACATTCTTGATGGCCATGCCTTGCAGATTGGGGTTACGCACCGCCACGTTCATGGTCTGCAACAGTTCGCGATTACTCCCCAGACTGTCTTCAAACTCCTGCGCTTCCTTATCGATATTGATGCGGAAGAACAGCCGGATCAGCCACATCACCAGCAGAATGCCGCAGATACCGAACGGATAGGCCATCGCATAGCCCATCCCCATGCGGTTAACCAGCGCCGGATCGGAACCCAGATCGGTGAGTATCTGCTGCCCGGCACCGAGCGCCGGGGTGTTGGTAACCGCACCGGAGAACACGCCGAGAATGATCGGCAACGGCACGGCAAACAGCTTATGGACAATCGCCGCCACCACGCCGCCCACCAGCACCAGCAGAATGGCGAAGCCATTGAGCTTGAGGCCGGAAACGCGCAGGGACGAGAAGAAACCAGGGCCAACCTGAATACCGATGGTGTAAACAAACAGGATCAGACCGAACTCCTGGATAAAGTGCAGCATGTCGCCGTTGAGAGTGATCTGGTAAGTCTGTGCAAAGTGCCCGACGATGATGCCACCGAACAAGACGCCGCCTATCCCTAAACCCACGCCATACACTTTCCAGTTGCCAATCCATAACCCGAGAATAGCCACCAACGCCAACATGCTGACGGTCAGGGCGATATCACTCATACGTCACATCCTTACCAAAGTTTAACAATCGGTATGCGATTAAATACCTGCAATTAATAGGGATTCTGACATAAGGCGCGGGGGGGTAATGTGGGGTATGCCACAGAATGCAACGGGGGAGGCCCGAATGGACCTCCCCCGCAAGTTTTTGTTTTTTTTCAGCCGGTTATTTGGCTTCCAGCCCCGGAGTGCTACCGATGCTGATGCGTTGTGGCTGCAAGGCTTCCGGCACGTGACGTACCAGATCGATGTGCAGCAGGCCGTTTTCAAATTTGGCTTCGGCCACCTGCAGGTGTTCTGCCAGGGTAAAGGTCAAGGTGAACTCTTTGCACACCAGCCCCTGATGCAGATACTCCACCTGTTTTTCCGGCGGTGTGGGGTTGCCACGCACAGTCAGGCGCGGGCCTTCCACTTCAATATCTAGTTCGCTCTGTTTGAACCCGGCTAACGCCAGGGAAATGCGATAGTGGTTATCGTCGCTTTTCTCAATGTTATATGGCGGGAACCCTTGTGGCTCCTGGCCGCCCATTGAACTGGCCAGCTTGTCAAAACCGATCCATTGACGCAGAAGTGGGGATAAATCGTAGTTACGCATAGTATAAACTCCTTCAAAGAAGCGAGATTCAAAGTTTGCCCCCTAACGGCAGGCACGGTGATACAACAATTACTTAATTTCGATCCGACGCGGCTTTAATGTTTCCGGCACGATACGTTCCAGATCGATATACAGCAGGCCGTTTTCCAGTTTGGCGCCTCTAATTTGAATATGCTCGGCCAGCTGGAATTTGCGTTCAAAATTACGCTCGGCAATGCCTTGATATAAATAGGTTCTCTCAGCAGGTTCGTTGG
This sequence comes from Serratia sp. ASV30, assembly GCF_016428815.1. Classification (NCBI taxonomy): domain Bacteria; kingdom Pseudomonadati; phylum Pseudomonadota; class Gammaproteobacteria; order Enterobacterales; family Yersiniaceae; genus Serratia; species Serratia sp. ASV30. Next base: position 26,080 of record NZ_JAELTL010000063.1, read on the forward strand.
TGTGGGCCCCGCGCACAATCAACAGATTGTCTTGCGTGGTGATCTCCAGTTCCTGCTCGGCAAACCCGGCCACCGCGATGGCAATGCGGTAATGATTTTCATCAACCAGCTCAACGTTATACGGTGGATAGCCACCGTTACCCTGGCTTTGGCCAGCCTCAAGGGCGTTGAACAGGCGATCAAAACCGATCGCGGAACGGTACAGCGGGGAAAGATCAAAGTTGCGCATAAAACAGCCTCCTAAGGCACTTCAGCGAGGTTGATAATGAAGCCTTCCATCATGGACAGGCTATAAGGCTTGAATTCCCTTACGGCAAATTCTTAATTTGGCCTTGTAAAGAAGATGGGGTTTGCTTTCCACATTTCAACTGGTGATGATGAAATAATTGCCAATGGAAACGGCGAAAATTTGTTTATCACATACACTCAAAGTGAGATAGCCGCCACAGTGCGGAACGTTGCATCTTTCAATGCTTTGGCTGGATGTTATACACCCTATGGATTTCAAGCTGCAGCTAGGCGACAAGCTTACTCATCCCCAGGAGCTTACTTTTCGTAAGTGACTGGGGTGAGTAAGTGCAGGTAACAACGCTGCAGCTTGAAAGACGACGGGTATAAATCAGCAAATTTCAGGGGATGTGTACCCCCTCAGGATGGACGAATGAAACCAATAAAAAAAATGATAGCGACCGGTTGCCTGCTGCTGACCACTAACGGTTGCTCCAGCGTAGCCAGCCATACCGGGGCCGACCAGGGTTATTACTCCGGTACGCGCGCCAATGTCGATATGATGAAGAGCGAAGATACCAGTTGGGCCATGATGCCCCTGCTAGCGATCGACCTGCCCCTGTCGGCGGCAATGGACACCATTTTGCTGCCTTACGACTACCTGCGCTCAGGCAGCGATAAAGCGGCAGCCTCACCCAAAGCCCGTATCCAGCATGATGAAGAACGAAATCTGGCTGTCAGCGGCAATCCAGGCCAGGGCATGGCAACCTCGCCAGCACCGGCCGGGCCGTAGTTAAACCGCCACCACAAAAATCTGGTTAAATCCGGCGACTTCACGCATAAAGGCCACCTGTTTGCCGTCCGGTGAAAACACCACGGCGTCCCCCAGTGGTGGCTGCGCAGTCCGCTTGGTCAGGCGCTGCAGATTGCCATTGGCGATATCGCACAGCATCACGCTGTTATCACACACCAGCGCAATCTTGCCCCCCTGCGGATGCCAACTGAAGGCCGACTGGATGCTGTGATCCGCTTGTGTCACCTGATTCACCTCCCCGCCATTTGGGGAAATAGTCCACAGTTGCACAATGCCCCGATCGTCCTGCATCAGAAAAGCGATGGCGCTGCCGTCTGGCGAACTCCGCAACCAATGGCGTGGCGTGGTGGCAACCCCAGGATATTTGCGTTGGCCGGTATAGGTTAACCGCCGTTGTTGAACCCCCAACGGGGGGGCAGGTAAGGTTGTTGCCGTTCCCTGCAAGGGAGCATCCCCGGCTTTGGCATAGTCGGCATCGTTTTCCGGCAAATCCACCACAAACACTTCCGGCAGTTTTTCCCCCTGCTGCGAGAGGGTGTCGCCGATAAACGCCAACGCCCAACGCTGGCGGCTGCCATCGGGTTTGCTATAGCCTTGCAGGCCAACCCAGCCCTCTTCGTAAGCCCGATTGATTTGATCGCTGCCCGGCTGCGGGGTTGGTGTGGTTGCGCTAACCAGTACGCAGTAATGGCTACCGTCGTATTCACGTGGGTGCTGCTTGGGCGGATTAACCCCTTGCAGCGGCACCGCTATGCCGACATTGCGCAAATCCAGTGCCGGATCGAGTTCATGCATCACATGGTCGTTATAGGTGAAGCTCAGGCGGCTGGCATCTGGGCTGAATACATGCACGTGGGTACCGCCACGCAGCGCACCAGGGGTATAGGGGGCTGTAATGTCCAGGGCGTCGAGGGTGATCGCCAATTCACGATCCGGTTCGCTGACGATCACGCCACGGCGATGGTGGAAGTCATAATGCCAGTGGCTGTCCGGGTGTTCCGGCCCATGGATAAACACATAACGCGCTGGCGCATCCGGGCTCACCGTTACCACGCCGACATGGGCTCCATGCTGTGCCCGATAAACCACCTCCACCTGACCGCTGGCAACGTTCACCCGTTCAATACTCAGCCCGGTAAAGGATGCGCCGCTTGGCCGTACGTCATACGCCAGCCATTGGCTACAAGGCGTCCAGACGTTAATGTTGGTGAGCTGATGACCTCGCGGATCAAAAGTCAGTTGTCGTTCCTGATGGCTCATGGCGGCTCCTGTATACCGGCTGGCATAGAACCGCCATAGTACCCGATCGGCCTGGCTGTTTCACACCACTCAGGTTTGGGTGACTAATCTCCCCCCCTCTTCCGCAGTACCGATCGAGTACCTGATGAACACTTGCCTGTGGAGAGGGCTAAGGTGAAGGGCTAAGGAATGGAAAATGTCGGGAATGAGTTTACGGCCTAGACGCGGATTTAAGCTAAATCCCTGACACTTAAAAAGGAGGCAGATATTCTGCCCCCATGGTCAATATCAATGCGTGCCAGCTTTTCTCACAAGTATAAAATGGCTACCTTTTCCCCTAATTACTCCATCTCCGCTCTTATGGTGGCAGTTGCATTAAACAGTCCTGCGGATGGCCTGTTGCCAGTCACATTAATCGGGGCCACACTCATGGTGCTAGTACCAGTTTGGGTTGCGTAATTCATGCTAACGGGTAATAACCCACCGTTAGGTGTGACAGTTCCCCCCATGGCATCCAATATCCGTATACCGATATCTGTATTACTGGTTGCCAGCGCGGTCTCATCCCCCGATGAGATTTCACCGTTGATAGATAAACTGATTTTTACACCATCAGAAATATTGCTGCACGCCAGCGTCAAATCCACGACTTTGGGGGTAAAACCGTCAACCCCCGCCCCCTTGGTTATTATATCGCCCGCTTTTATATCCCCAAAGTTCACGTTAATGACCTGACCCGCGTTAATATTACAGGATTGAGGGACAGTTACCGTTGCACTCATGGTGACCTGTGCCAACGGCTGTCTCTTATACACATCTAAAAAAGGGGGGGGGGGGGGGGGGGGGGGGGGGGGGGGGGGGGGGGGGGGGGGGGGGGGGGGGGGGGGGGGGGGGGGGGGGGGGGGGGGGGGGGGGGGGGGGGGGGGGGGGGGGGGGGGGGGGGGGG
>NZ_JAELTL010000064.1:0-28691 GCF_016428815.1 Serratia sp. ASV30
CGTCTTGTGAGTGCCCACACAGATTGTCTGATAAATTGTTAAAGAGCAGTGAGTTACGCGCTTTCGCTTGCTAACTCGAGGTGGCGTATATTACGCTTTCCTCTTTCAGAGTCAACCTTAATTTCAGGTTTTTTCTCTGCGACCCCCGGAGACTCTGTGAAGTTGTTCACATGTTCCGTGTCGATGGAGGCGCATTATAGGGAGTTCCACGCAGGCCGCAACAGGTATTTTCAACAAAAATCACCGTTTGCTGCATTCCACAGCAAAACCCGTCCTTATACCCGGTTATGCACTAACTTATCCACAGAACGCATTTGGTCGGAAAATTTACGAGCGCCACGCAAACGTTTTCGCTACAATTCCCCGCGACGAAACAATCCCCGTTTTTATCGGGGCGCTACCTGAATCTGTTCCTGTCCTTCTCTATATAGGAAGAAATCCCCTCTATATAAGAAGCAACAAGGTGGAGATCCACGTAACGCTCTTTTATTGCGACTCAAAGCCAAGGGATAAAACCATGCAACAACCTCGTCCAATCCGCCGGGCCCTGCTCAGCGTGTCCGACAAAGCCGGAATCGTTGAATTCGCCGAAGCCCTCTCCCAGAGAGGCGTCGAATTACTCTCCACCGGTGGCACTGCCCGCCTGCTGGCCGATGCCGGTCTGCCTGTTACCGAAGTTTCCGACTACACCGGCTTCCCGGAGATGATGGACGGACGAGTCAAGACTCTGCACCCGAAAGTGCACGGTGGCATTCTGGGCCGTCGCGGCCAGGACGATGCCATCATGGAACAACATGCGATCCAAACGATCGATATGGTTGTGGTAAACCTGTATCCCTTCGCGCAAACCGTAGCTCGCCCAGATTGCTCGCTGGAAGATGCCGTAGAGAATATCGATATCGGTGGCCCAACCATGGTGCGCTCGGCCGCCAAGAACCATAAAGACGTGGCCATCGTGGTCAAAAGCAGTGACTACGCCGCAGTGATCACCGAGATGGATAACAACAACGGTTCACTGTTGTACCCAACCCGTTTCGACCTGGCTATCAAAGCGTTTGAGCATACCGCCGCCTATGACAGCATGATCGCCAACTACTTTGGTACCCTGGTGCCAGCCTATCACGGTGAGACCGAACAGCCTTCCGGCCGCTTCCCACGTACGCTGAACCTGAACTACATCAAGAAGCAGGACATGCGTTACGGTGAAAACAGCCACCAGCAAGCTGCCTTCTATATAGAAGAGAATGTGCAAGAGGCCTCCGTGGCCACCGCCGACCAGCTACAGGGTAAAGCACTTTCCTACAACAACATCGCCGATACCGATGCGGCGCTGGAATGTGTGAAAGAGTTTGCCGAGCCGGCCTGCGTGATCGTCAAGCATGCCAACCCTTGTGGCGTTGCAATTGGTGAAAACCTGTTTGCTGCCTATGAGCGCGCCTACCAAACCGACCCAACCTCAGCCTTTGGCGGCATTATTGCCTTCAACCGTGAACTGGATGCCAAAACGGCACAGGCGATCATCAGCCGTCAGTTTGTTGAAGTCATCATCGCGCCAAGCATCAGTGAAGAAGCCCGCACTCTGCTGGCAGCGAAACAGAACGTACGCGTACTGGCCTGTGGCCAATGGCAACAGCGCGTCGCCGGGCTGGACTTTAAGCGCGTCAACGGTGGTCTGTTAGTGCAGGATCGCGATCTGGGTATGGTGACCGAAGCCGATTTGCGCGTGGTATCCGAACGCCAGCCAACCGCTCAGGAGCTGCGTGATGCGCTGTTTTGCTGGAAAGTAGCCAAGTTCGTCAAATCCAACGCCATCGTTTATGCGCGCGACAACATGACCATTGGCATAGGTGCCGGGCAGATGAGCCGCGTTTACTCCGCCAAGATCGCCGGGATCAAAGCCGCTGACGAAGGGCTGGAAGTCAACGGTTCCGCCATGGCATCCGACGCCTTCTTCCCGTTCCGTGACGGCATTGATGCGGCTGCAGCGGTTGGTATTACCTGCGTGATCCAGCCGGGCGGTTCGATTCGTGATGATGAAGTGATTGCGGCGGCCAACGAGCACGGCATCGCGATGATCTTTACCGACATGCGCCACTTCCGCCATTAATCCCTTTTGCTGCGTGCGCTCAATGCGCACGCCGTTTATGGAGCACCTGATGAATATTTTAATTATTGGCAACGGCGGGCGTGAACATGCGCTGGCCTGGAAAGCGGCCCAATCGCCATTGGCAGATAAGGTTTACGTTGCACCGGGTAATGCGGGCACCGCATTGGAAAGCAATCTGACCAACGTCGATATCGCCCCAACTGATATCCCGGCGCTGGTTGCCTTTGCCAAGGACAACGCCATCGGTCTGACCATCGTAGGCCCGGAAGCGCCGCTGGTGATCGGTGTGGTAGATGCCTTCCAGGCTGCCGGGTTGAAAATCTTTGGCCCGTCACAGGCTGCAGCACAGCTTGAGGGCTCCAAAGCCTTTACCAAGGATTTCCTGGCTCGCCACGCTATCCCAAGCGCTGCATACCAGAACTTTACCGAAGTGGAGCCCGCCTTGGACTACGTACGCCGCCAAGGCGCGCCGATTGTTATCAAAGCAGACGGCCTGGCGGCAGGCAAAGGCGTGATCGTCGCGATGACGTTGCAGGAAGCCGAAGATGCCATTCAGGATATGCTGGCAGGCAATGCGTTTGGCGACGCTGGGCATCGCATCGTGATCGAGGAGTTCCTGACAGGCGAAGAAGCCAGCTTTATCGTCATGGTCGATGGCGAGAATGTGGTGCCAATGGCCACCAGCCAGGATCATAAACGTGTCGGTGACGGCGATACTGGCCCGAATACCGGCGGCATGGGCGCCTACTCGCCAGCGCCAGTGGTGACGGATGAAATCCACCAGCGCGTAATGGAGCAGGTGATCTGGCCAACCGTGCGCGGCATGGCGGCGGAAGGCAACACCTATGTCGGCTTCCTGTACGCTGGCCTGATGATTGCTGAGGATGGTCAACCCAAGGTGATCGAATTCAACTGCCGCTTTGGCGACCCAGAAACTCAGCCGATCATGCTGCGTCTGCGCTCCGACCTGGTTGAACTCTGCCTGGCAGGGGCCGAAGGCAAGCTGGATGAGAAGACTTCCGAGTGGGATGAACGCCCTGCTCTCGGCGTGGTGTTGGCGGCTGGCGGCTATCCTGCGGACTATCGCCAAGGGGATGTGATCCACGGTTTGCCTCAGCAAGAAGATGCCAATGGCAAAGTGTTCCATGCCGGAACGCGTATGCAAGGGAATGACGTCGTGACCAATGGCGGGCGTGTGCTATGCGTTACGGCTTTGGGCGCAACGGTGGCTCAGGCTCAGCAGTTAGCCTATCAGCTAGCGGAAGGTATTCAGTGGCAAGACAGTTTCTGCCGCAAGGATATTGGTTACCGTGCTATCGCACGCGAGCAGTAACAGCTAGTTGAGATAACAGCCAGGCTCTGTTCGCAGGGCCTTTTTTATGCGCTAAAGGGTATCTTTGGTGGGTTCCCAACTGCAGAAATCATTATTTGCCACCAATAACAGCTCACGACCTTCCGGCCCATCCAACCAGGCTACGTTCACTGGCTGACTGCTGTTGGCCGCACGCCGCATGATCCACTCTTCAGCCTGTTGGTCCAAACCTGGCTTCACGACTTCGCCGTTACACAGCTTCACCGCGCCTTGCTGCCAGTGCCCCTGTAACAGTCGAACTCGACCTGCATTAAGCGCATCGCTCAATTCCAGTATCCGCCGTGCCTGATATTGATAGAGCACGACTTCATCGTTGGAGAGTTTCTGGCGCTGAGTGGCCAGTTGGCGCTGCATAAAGCTGACAGTACCATTGGCGGTAAAACGCAGTTGAATGGAGTCGCGATCGCCATCGGCATCGGTGCGTTTGATTTGGTACAACACGCCATGTTGATATTCATACAGCGTTGTGACGGTACCCGGCCCGCGATAAGGGCTGTAGACGCTCAACAGCGCCACAGGCTGCTGCTGGCCGTCATCCATCCGCCACACACGCATTACCCCCTGGTCGGCCACAAAGCCGCTGGCGGTAAAGGTTGGCGGGGCAGAATGGAAACTACAAGCACTCAAGGCAGCAACAACCGTAACCGCCATGAGTGCCCGTTGAATAAACAAAAGGGGCGCCGACGCCCCCCTGTTTAAACCTTTCACTAACACGCGATTAAGACTTGACCGCGTCTTTCAGTGCTTTACCAGAAACGAACGCAGGCACGTTAGCTGCTGCGATTTTGATTTCTTTACCAGTCTGTGGGTTGCGGCCAGTGCGCTCGCTACGATGGTTTACCTTGAAAGTACCGAAACCAACCAATTGTACTGCATCACCTTCTTTCAGGGACTCAGTAATGGCAGCCAGGGTAGATTCCAGAGCCAGCTTAGCTTGAGCCTTGGAAAGGTCAGCCTTCTCTGCGATTACATCAATCAGTTGAGTCTTGTTCATAAGTTATCCTTACAGTGTGTTTATCGTTTGCAAAGCATCGAGTGCGACGGATATGCCGATGGACAGCACTCTCCTGCATACACGCACCGATAGCCACTTTTTTTTCGCCCCCCAAATGTAGACCAGACAGGGTGCGGATGTGAAGCCTTAAGGCACGACAAATCAGACGTTAAATCACGTTTTCTTGCCTTATTGCGTTAAATTTATCCCAATGTTACTCACCGCGGCCTCTCGCAGGTCAGATCGTAACCCTTTGATCAGATCCAGATCACGCTCTTCGCAGGCGGCCAACAGGCGGAAAATCTCCCATTGAATGTCCCATTCTTCCTCAACGGCAGGCAGAATTTTCAACTCTTCGTCGGTCATTTCTTTGCCAGCCTGGGTCATTTCCAACATCGCCACGGTGCGAATTGAGGTTTCGCTGATGGCAATGGCGTGCTCCAACGTCTCTCCGCTGAGGCGCGAATGGATCAATTCCCCTAATGCAATGCAGGCATCAATCGCTGGGTAAACGCCGTAAAGATCGTAATCTTCTGCCGACGGGATCGCCTCTTCCAACTTTTCCAGTTGGCTGTCAAAGTTGACCTTGGCGTCTTTCACCACCAGCGTTTCCCAGACCAAGTCCAGGATACGGCGATAAACAGCCGGGTCGCCAAACTCCGTCTGCAGGCAGAACATCTGGTAATTCGGGTACATACGCTCGCACAGGCAGGCCATAAAGGTCAAATGCTGCCAGCTTTCCAGCTTTTCCAAGCGTAAATGAATCGGGTTACGTAGCATTGTCTACTCTCTTACTCATTATCTGCCGCGCAGTGTACCCGAAATCGCTCATTACGACACCTCTGGATGCTGCTGTAACCAGCGTACAAAGGCCGGGCGGCGTGAGGCAATGGCATCGGCCCACCGCGTGGGCTCCGGCAAACGGTAACCTGCCATGCAGCGTTGTACCCAGGCCAAGGCGCTGTTGGTGCTCACGCGATGGCCCGTGGCGATAAATAACGGATTACAGCGCTCTTTGCTGCGCCATACCCATCCCAACTGTTCGCCCTTGTCCTCCAGCGCGGCCAGCGAGCCAACGGTAGCGTCCAGCGGGGAAAATTTACCACATAAACGCTTCTTGGCCACGCCAATGGTCGGCACGTTGACCAACAGGCCAAAGTGGCTGGCAACCCCCAGGCGTCTTGGATGGGAAATACCGTGGCCATCGACAAAGATCAGGTCGGGTTTCTGTTGCAGTTGCTCCCAGGCGGCGATCAGCGCAGGGTACTCGCGAAACGAGAGAAATCCGGGGATATAAGGCATGGTGGTGCTGATACGAGCGATTTGATACTCCACCAGCTCGAGTGAAGGATAGCGCAGGATAGCAATGGCGGCGCGTGTTACCGCACCCTCTTGTTCAAAACCGACGTCCGCACCGGCGATAAACGCCGGTGGGTCTTGCAGAAAATCATCGTGACGAATGACTTCCCCGGCGCGCCTTAGCTGTTCGGCGCGCAGAGCCTGAGTATCGATCACAGCGTCTCCTTGCGGTTTAGCGGTGGTATTTGGCCGACAGCGCATGCACCGCTTCAACGAAGGCCCCGGCGTGTTCCGGTGGTACATCTTGATGAATACCGTGGCCAAGGTTGAAGACATGACCTTCGCCCTGGCCAAAACCGGCCAGAATGGTTTCCACTTCCTGGGCGATGCGTTCCGGTGCGGCATACAGCATGGAAGGATCCATATTCCCCTGTAGCGCGACTTTATCGCCCACACGGCGGCGCGCGTCGGCAATATCGGTGGTCCAATCCAGGCCCAGCGCATCGCACCCCGTGGCCGCCATCGCTTCCAGCCACTGGCCGCCGCCTTTGGTGAACAGCGTCACCGGCACCCGGCGTCCGTCATTTTCACGCAGCAGGCCATCGACAATTTTATGCATATAGTGCAGTGAGAATTCGCGATAATCACGCCCCGTCAGCACGCCGCCCCAGGTGTCGAACACCATTACGGACTGCGCCCCGGCCTTGATCTGGGCATTGAGATACAGGATCACGCTGTCCGCCAGTTTATCCAGCAGCAAATGCAGCGTCTGCGGCTCGGCATACATCATTTTCTTCAGCTTGGTGAATGCCTTGCTGCTGCCGCCTTCAACCATATAGGTCGCCAACGTCCATGGGCTGCCGGAGAAACCGATCAGCGGCACTTCACCCTTCAATTCACGACGGATGGTGCGCACCGCGTTCATGACATAGCCCAGTTCATCTTCCGGATCGAATGCAGGCAGCTTCTCTACATCGGCACGGCAGGTGATTGGCGAAGAAAAACGCGGGCCTTCCCCGGTTTCGAAATAGAGCCCAAGCCCCATGGCATCGGGAATGGTGAGAATGTCGGAGAACAGGATGGCGGCGTCTAGCGCATAACGACGCAGGGGCTGTAATGTCACCTCGCAGGCCAGTTCGGCATTTTTGCACAGCGACATGAAATCCCCGGCCTGAGCACGGGTGGCTTTGTACTCTGGCAAATAACGACCGGCCTGGCGCATCATCCATACAGGGGTGAGATCCACCGGCTGGCGCAGTAGCGCACGCAGGTAGCGATCGTTCTTCAACTCATTCATTTCTTGGGCTCCCTTGATTATCTGCCGCCATTGTACATTATTCTGCCCGACACAGCGCCACGGTGTCCTCGATCAGGCGGCGCGCCACGGTACCAGGCGGTGGCAGCAGCGGCAGTTGGTCATAGCGATACCAGCCCGCATTGAGCAACTCTTTCGGATCGTGGCGCAGTTCTCCGCCCTGATACTCGGCCATAAACGCCATCATCAGCGAATGAGGGAACGGCCAGGGTTGCGAGGTAACGTAGCGCAGGTTGGTAATGGCGATATTGCTCTCTTCCATCACCTCGCGCGCCACGGCCTGCTCCAGAGTTTCCCCCACCTCCACAAACCCCGCCAGCACGGTATGGATGCCGCCACGGTGGCGCACATGCTGTGCCAACAGGATCTCGTCATTGCGGCGGATGGCGACAATCACGCAAGGGGCAATCTGCGGGTAATAACGTTCGCGACAGTTATCACAAAGGCAGGCGCTTTCGGTACGGCTAAGGTGCATCTCATGACCGCAGTAGCCACAGAACCGGTGCGAGCGATAAAAGTCGGCCAGCTGTACGCCGCGCCCGGCCAGTTGGAACAGGCCACGATCGAGACTGAGCAGTTGCCGCACCGATCCCATCTCTTTCGGCATCGGTTGGCGCACCAGCCAGACCGGTGCCCCCTCCCATTCGCCAATTTGCCGAGCCAGCCGGCCTTGCAATGAAAATAGCGCGGCGGAACCAAACGGCAATTCACCGTTTGGTAACCAAATTTTGCTTTCATGGCTGACGATCCACCAGCCATTTTCGTTACCCGTTAATGCAAGTTCCATATGTTGTTGCACAACCTCTGCTTCACTGGCAATCTAGGAATGCTCTTTGTTACATTTTATTAACTTACCACTTTTTCTTTCTCTTACACACGGAGTCAATCATGCTAAACCGATTGGAAAGCCTGACTCAGCGCGTTGGTGGCAGTAATGAATTAGTCGATCACTGGTTGCAGGCACGCAAGCAACTGCTGGTTACCTACTGCAGTTTAGTCGGCATTAAACCCAACAAAGAAAAGCATACGCCGCTCAATGAAAAAGCGCTGGAGAACTTTTGCCAGAATCTGGTGGATTATCTTTCTGCCGGGCATTTTCACATTTATGACAAAATTATCAAACAAGTGGAAGGCTCCGCCAGCCCCAAGATGGCACTAGCCACCAAGTTCTACCCAAAATTACAGGCCAATACCGAAGCCGTGATGGCGTTCCACGACCGCTACGCCGAAGTCGTTATCGATCAGGACGTGTGTGAAGAACTCAATCAGGCGCTGTCAGATATTGGCGAAGCCTTGGCATCACGTTTCGCCTTGGAAGATCAGTTGATCCAGCTGGCGGCAGAAACCTGGCAGCAGGGCCAACCGGGCACCACGAATACTGAATCTATGTCTCATCCAGCCTAATTATCCCCCAATAGATTTCAAGTGGTAGCCAGGCGGTCAACAACGCTACAGCTTGAAAGATGACGGGGAGGGCTTGTGGTTTTTGTTGACCCTCTTATACTGAGGGCTCTTGTCGGAGTGCCTAGCGCTGATTTTTCATCAAATTAGCCAGGCTGAGACCGTTAATTCGGGATCCGCGGAACCTGATCGGGTTAATACCCGCGAAGGGAACAAGAGTAATCTATCGCCATAGGCAAGATGCTCCCACCAGGGGCTGTGCCTGCCTTACCGGCTACCATCATTACTCCCTCCGAGCTCCAGACAAGCAATTTTCCACACATCACTCCACTGATAGGAATTTGCTATGTCTACCGTGAACCAACCTCGTGCCCGTAAACAACAGCGTGACCAGGCGCAAGATTTTATCGAATCTCTGCAAGGCGTTACCTTCCCCAACTCACAGCGGATCTATCTCGCTGGCTCGCGCAGCGATATCCAGGTACCGATGCGTGAGATCCAGCTCAGCCCGACGCTGATCGGCGGCAACAAAGACCAGCCCCAATATGAACAGAACGAACCTATTCCGGTGTATGACACCGCAGGGCCATATGGCGATCCGCAGGCGGTGCTCGACGTACATCGTGGCTTGGCAAAAGTACGAGCGAGCTGGATCGCCGAACGTGCCGATACCGAAGCGTTAAGCGGCGTCAGTTCCGGCTTCACACAACAGCGATTGGCCGACGTTGGGTTAGACCATCTGCGCTTTGAGCACCTGCCGCTGCCCCGCAAAGCCCTGCCGGGTAAATGTGTTACGCAGTTGCATTACGCTCGCGCCGGTATTGTCACCCCAGAGATGGAATTTATCGCCATTCGCGAAAATATGGGCCGTGAGCGCATTCGTGGTGAAGTGCTGCGCCACCAGCATCCCGGCCAGAGCTGGGGCGCAAATCTACCCGAGAACATCACGCCGGAATTTGTGCGTCAGGAAGTGGCCGCTGGCCGCGCCATCATCCCCGCCAACATCAACCACCCGGAATCCGAGCCGATGATTATTGGCCGTAATTTCCTGGTGAAGGTAAACGCCAATATCGGCAACTCGGCGGTCACCTCTTCGATTGAAGAGGAAGTCGAGAAGTTGGTGTGGTCAACCCGCTGGGGCGCTGACACCGTGATGGATCTCTCCACGGGCCGTTATATCCATGAAACCCGCGAATGGATCCTGCGTAACAGCCCGGTGCCGATTGGTACAGTGCCGATCTATCAGGCGCTGGAAAAAGTGAACGGCGTGGCGGAGAACCTGACCTGGGAAATGTTCCGCGATACCCTGCTGGAACAGGCTGAGCAAGGCGTAGATTACTTCACCATTCACGCCGGGGTGTTGCTGCGCTATGTGCCGATGACCGCCAAACGCCTGACCGGCATTGTCTCCCGTGGCGGCTCGATCATGGCGAAGTGGTGCCTGTCGCATCATCAGGAGAACTTCCTCTATCAGCACTTCCGCGAGATCTGCGAAATTTGCGCCGCTTACGATGTCTCGCTGTCACTCGGCGACGGCCTGCGCCCGGGCTCGATCCAGGATGCCAATGACGAAGCGCAATTCGCTGAGCTGCATACGCTGGGTGAACTGACCAAGGTTGCCTGGGAATATGACGTGCAGGTGATGATCGAAGGCCCTGGCCACGTGCCGATGCAGATGATCCGCCGCAACATGACCGAGGAGCTGGAACATTGCCATGAAGCGCCGTTCTACACGCTGGGGCCATTGACCACCGATATCGCTCCGGGTTACGACCATTTCACCTCAGGGATCGGCGCGGCGATGATCGGCTGGTTCGGCTGCGCGATGCTTTGCTACGTGACGCCGAAAGAGCATCTGGGGCTACCTAACAAAGAAGACGTGAAGCAGGGGCTGATCACCTACAAGATCGCCGCTCACGCCGCTGACTTGGCGAAAGGCCATCCGGGCGCACAGATCCGCGATAACGCCATGTCCAAGGCGCGCTTTGAATTCCGTTGGGAAGATCAGTTCAACCTGGCGCTGGATCCACAAACCGCCCGCGCCTATCACGACGAAACGCTGCCGCAAGAATCCGGCAAGATCGCCCACTTCTGCTCCATGTGTGGGCCGAAGTTCTGCTCGATGAAGATTTCCCAGGAAGTGCGTGACTATGCCGCCGCACAAGAGGCCGCCAAACCGATCGAAGTGCAACTGACCGGGATGGAGAAAATGTCGGCTGAATTCCGCTCACGCGGCAGCGAGTTGTACCACAGTGCGGCCAATTTGCAGGAGGAGATAAATAATGACTAACCTCACCTCTCCCTTCCCTACAACACCGCACAAGCTGGGTTTATACCCGGTCGTCGACAGCGTTGAATGGATCGCCCGCCTGTTGGAGGCAGGCGTTACCACTATCCAACTACGCATCAAAGATCTGCCAGACGAGCAAGTGGAGGCCGATATTGCCGCCGCTATTGCCCTTGGCAAACGCTATCAGGCCCGGCTGTTTATCAATGATTATTGGCGGCTGGCGATCAAACATGGGGCCTATGGCGTACACCTGGGCCAGGAGGATTTAGACACCACCGATCTGGCGGCCATCCATCGGGCAGGACTGCGCTTGGGCGTTTCCACCCATGACGATGCCGAGCTGGCCCGGGCGATCGCCGTCAAACCTTCCTATATCGCACTGGGGCATATCTTCCCAACGCAAACCAAGGAGATGCCCTCTGAGCCGCAAGGCTTGGCCGAGTTGCAACGCCACGTCGCCGGATTACAGCAGTATCCAACAGTAGCCATTGGCGGGATCAGCATCGAGCGCGTCCCCGCCGTGCTGGCCTGCGGCGTTGGCAGCGTGGCCGTGGTCAGCGCCATCACCCAGGCATCAGACTGGCGCGCCGCTACGGCAACGCTGCTGCAACTGATTGAAGGCAAGGAGTCATGCGATGCTCAATGACCAAGAGTTCTTGCGCTACAGCCGGCAACTGCTGCTGGAAGACGTCGGCTCCGAGGGGCAGGAAAAGCTGACACAAGCCACGGTGCTGATCGTCGGATTAGGAGGATTAGGCTCTCCGGCAGCGCTGTATCTGGCTGCCGCTGGCGTTGGTACCTTGCTGTTGGCCGATGATGACCAGCTACACCTCACCAATCTGCAACGGCAAATTCTGTACCGCACCGGTGATATCGGCACCAACAAGGCTCAGTTGGCAAAGCAGCATCTGCAAGCGCTGAACCCTCTGGTGGAGTCGATCACGCTGGAGCAACGCCTGCAAGGGGCAACGCTGAGCGATGCGGTCGCCCGTGCCGATCTGGTGCTCGATTGCAGCGACAACATGGCCACCCGTCATGCGGTGAATGCCGCCTGCATCCAAGCCAGCGTGCCGTTGATCAGCGGCAGCGCGGTGGGGTTCAGCGGCCAGTTGCTGGTTATCGAACCGCCCTATGCCCATGGCTGTTATGCCTGCCTCTACCCGGAGCAAACCGAACCGCAGCGCAACTGCCGCACGGCGGGCGTACTAGGCCCGGTCGTCGGCGTGATCGGCACGCTGCAGGCGCTGGAAGCGATAAAAATGCTGGCTGGAATACCCTCCTCCCTTAGCGGCAAGCTGCGCCTGTTCGACGGCAAGCAGCAAAGCTGGAGCACCCTGCAACTGAGTAAGGCCAGCACCTGCCTCCACTGCGGAGAGCCAGCATGAAGATTACGCTCAACGATCAACCGCTGGAGCTGGAGCAGCCGTTAAGCATCGGCGCGTTGCTCGAACGGCTGGAACGCCACCAGCCAGGCTGCGCCTTGGCGATCAATCAGGTCATCATTCCACGCAACGACTGGGCCACCCGTCAGGTGCAGGACGGTGATGATATCTTGCTGTTTCAAGCGATTGCCGGAGGCTGACATGCTGCAAATCGCCGATACCACCTTTACCTCACGCCTGTTTACCGGCACGGGGAAATTCGCCACGCCCGAGTTAATGCTGGCTGCGCTACAAGCTTCCGGCTCACAACTGGTCACTATGGCGATGAAACGCGTCGACCTGCGCGGCGGGAATGACGCCATTCTGGCACCGCTGCAACGATTGGGCGTGAAATTACTGCCCAACACCTCCGGGGCAAAAACGGCAGATGAGGCGGTGTTTGCCGCCCGGTTGGCGCGCGAAGCGCTAGGGACTCACTGGGTCAAACTGGAAATACACCCAGAGGTGAAATACCTGCTGCCAGATCCGATCGAAACGCTCAAGGCGGCGGAAACCCTGGTCAAACAGGGCTTTGTGGTACTGCCTTACTGCGGTGCCGATCCGGTGCTGTGTAAGCGGCTGGAGGAAGCGGGTTGTGCCGCCGTGATGCCACTCGGCGCGCCAATCGGTTCTAACCGTGGCTTACTGACCCGTGACTTCCTTGAGATCATCATTGAACAAGCCAAAGTGCCGGTAGTGATTGATGCCGGGATCGGTGCCCCAAGCCACGCGTTAGAGGCGATGGAACTGGGAGCCGATGCGGTACTGGTCAATACCGCCATCGCCGTGGCGCGAGATCCGGTGCAAATGGCCCAGGCTTTCCGCCTGGCGCTAGAGGCCGGAGAGCTAGCACGCAACTCCGGGCTAGGCAGCCGCCAGTCGATCGCCGCCGCATCCAGTCCTCTGACGGCGTTTCTCAATCATTCAGAGGAGACACGCTGATGGCCAGTGATTTTAGCGAGCGCCTGCTAGAGTGGGATTGGGATGACCTGACGCTGCGCATTAACAGCAAAACGGCGCGTGACGTTGAGCAGGCACTCAATAGCCCCAAGCTGACACGGGAGGATTTTATGGCACTGATCTCCCCTGCCGCCGCTCCCTATCTGGAGCCCCTGGCGCAACGAGCACAGCAGCTCACCCGCCAGCGTTTCGGTAACGTGGTGAGCTTTTATGTGCCGTTATATCTTTCTAACCTGTGTGCCAACGATTGTACCTACTGCGGTTTTTCGATGAGTAACCACCTCAAGCGCAAAACGCTGGATGCGGCAGAGATCGAACGGGAGTGCGCAGCCATCAAGGCATTAGGATTTGAGCACCTGCTGCTGGTGACCGGTGAACATCAGCGCAAAGTCGGCATGGATTACTTCCGCCAGCATCTACCCGCCATTCGCCGTCATTTCAGTTCGCTGATGATGGAGGTGCAGCCTCTGGCGCAGCAAGACTACGCCGAGCTGAAAGCCCTTGGGCTGGACGGCGTGTTGGTCTATCAGGAAACCTATCACCCCGCGACCTATCAGCAGCATCACCTACGTGGCCAGAAACAGGATTTTCATTGGCGGCTGAGTACGCCGGATCGTCTGGGGCGCGCCGGGATCGACAAGATCGGGCTAGGGGCGCTGATTGGGCTTTCCAGCAGTTGGCGCACGGACTGCTATCTGTTGGCAGAGCATCTGTTTTACCTGCAACAGACTTACTGGCAGAGCCGTTACTCCATCTCGTTCCCTCGCCTGCGGCCCTGCGCCGGTGGTATTGAGCCGGCCTCGATCATGAGTGAACCGCAACTGGTACAGTTGATCTGTGCTTTCCGGTTATTCGCTCCTGACGTTGAGCTTTCATTATCTACGCGGGAGTCGGCCTTCTTCCGCGACAATATGATCCCGGTAGCAATCAACAGCGTCAGTGCCGGTTCCAAAACCCAGCCGGGTGGCTATGCCGACGATGTGCCGCCAGAGCTGGAACAGTTCGAACCGCACGACAGCCGAACGCCGCAGCAGGTGGCACAGGCGATCGGTGCCGCTGGGCTACAGCCGGTGTGGAAAGATTGGGATGATTATCTGGGACGCGCTACGCAACTGCCTGTAACGGTTACACCATCGAGCCAATAGCTCTGGAAACACTGCGCAAAGCCGCCAAGGCGAACTGGCAGGGAAAAATGGCCTCGTTATAGTGGCGGTGTTGGCAAGCGTTCCTAAGCCAACCAAGGCTATCTCCCCCCTCTTGATAGCCTTGCTTACCAAACGCCGGAGCGTGCGGGGACTGGCCGCACGCTTCCGGTTCCTCTGTGTTATTCGGCCGTCTGGGGTTTCATACGCATCCCCACAATGGCGGAAAGCAGGCACCCCAGCGCCAGATAGGCGGCAACCAGATGCCAAGAGCCGTCCATCAACTCCACCAGCAACACGGCAATAAACGGCGTGAATCCACCGCCGACCACGCTAGCGACCTGATAGCCCACTCCGGCTCCGCTATAACGGTATGCAGTGCCGAACAGCTCGGTAAACATCGGCTGCTGCACGCTGACCAGCATGTCGTGCGCCATATTTCCCAGCATGATGGCAAAGAAGATAATCATCACCGTGTTACGGCTCTCGAGCGCCATGAAAAACGGTACCGTGCTGGCAACACCAATCAATGCCCCCGTCACGTAGATCCGCCGTCTGCCAAAGCTATCAGCCAAATAAGCGAAGCATGGGATCGAGATACAGCTCACTGCGCCCACCAACAAGCCGATGTTCAGGAACAGATCCCGTGACAGACCAAGATGGGTGGTTGAGTAGTTCATGGCAAAGGCCGTGACGATATACATCGTCAGCAGTTCGCCAAAGCGTAGGGCAATGATCAACAAAAAGGCTTTGGGATTCTGGCGCAGTGCCTCAAATATTGGGAACTTGCGGATTTTCTCGGCCCGTTCGTGCAGCGTTTTATTGGCTTCAAACTCCTGCGACTCGTCCATGCCGTTACGGATCCACCAGGCAATGGCAACTAGCACCAGGCTGAACAGGAACGGCAAACGCCAGCCCCAGTTGATAAAGTCCGCATTGCTGGTGAAGTGGCTGACCAGGGAAACCGAGCCTGTAGCCAACAGCAGCCCGACGCCAAAGCCAATTTGTACGCCGCTGCTGTAAAAGGCTTTTCTCTTCTTCGGCGCGCTTTCTACCGCCAGCAAGGCAGCGCCGCCCCATTCGCCCCCCACGGCAAATCCTTGCACCGCTCGTAGCAGCACCAGCATGACCGGGGCCCACCAGCCAACTGAATCGAACGAGGGCAGCAAGCCGATCAACGCCGTAGAGATCCCCATCATCCAGACGGTGATCATCAGCATGCGCTTACGGCCAAGTTTATCGCCAAAGTGCCCGAACACCATGCCACCTAGCGGGCGGAACAGAAAACCGACGCCAAAGGTGCCAAAGGCGGCCAGCGTGCCCATCGTTGGGCTGACCTGCGGGAAGAATTCGGTGTTAAAAACTAAAGCGGCAACTATTCCGTACAGCAGGAAGTCGTACCAATCGACTACGGCGCCAACAAAGCTTCCCCAGGCGGCACGCCGCGCCCGGCTTTGAGAGTACTGGATTGGTGAGGTTATTTCGCTGTTGGCAGCGCTGCTGCCACTGACTGAAGTTGAGGTGTCCATGCCTGTTCCGTTATTTTAACTTTACAGCACTGTACAACAAAAAGCCCCGGCTAGGATAGCCAGGGCTTTAGTCATTCACTGCAAAACGTACAGTCAGGGATCAGGTGACTTATTCGTCACTGCCACCCAGGTTGCCAGCGTTGAGCAATTCGGCCAGGTTGGCTGTCGCTTCTTCCGCGCTAACCAGCGGAACAACCGGAGTTTCACCCAGAGCCTTACGGCGCATACGATCCTGGTGATAAGCGTAACCGGTACCGGCTGGGATCAGACGGCCCACGATCACGTTCTCTTTCAGGCCGCGCAGTTCATCACGCTTACCGGCAACAGCCGCTTCGGTGAGAACGCGCGTCGTTTCCTGGAACGATGCAGCAGAGATGAAGGACTCGGTCGCCAAGGAAGCCTTGGTGATACCCAGCAGATCGCGTGAGAAGGTTGCTTCGATCTTGCCTTCAGCAGCAAGTTTACGGTTAGCAATCTTAACGCGTGATACTTCAGCCTGTTCGCCTTCCAGGAACTCGGTGCTACCAGCGCTAACGATGGTCCCTTTACGCAGCATCTGACGAACGATAACTTCGATGTGTTTATCGTTAATCTTAACGCCTTGCAGACGGTAAACTTCCTGCACTTCGTTGGTGATGTAGCGAGTAACCGCATGCACACCACGCAGACGCAGAATGTCATGTGGAGATTCTGGGCCGTCAGAAACAACGTCACCACGTTCCACAATTTCACCTTCGAACACGTTGAGCTGACGCCATTTAGGGATCATCTCTTCGTAAGCGTCGCTGCCGTCCAGTGGAGAGATTACCAGGCGACGTTTGCCTTTGGTCTCTTTACCGAACGAGATAATCCCGCTGATTTCAGCCAGGATTGCCGGCTCTTTCGGACGACGTGCTTCGAACAGATCCGCAACGCGTGGCAGACCACCGGTAATATCCTTGGTACCGCCGGATTCCTGAGGAATACGCGCCAGGGTATCACCCGCACCGATCTGAATGCCGTCTTCCAGCTGCACAATCGCTTTACCCGGCAGGAAGTATTGAGCAGGCATATCAGTACCTGGGATCAATACGTCGTCGCCTTTGGCATCAACGATTTTCAGTGCCGGACGCAGGTCTTTACCGCTACCGGTACGTTCTGCGCTGTCCAGTACCACCAGAGAGGACAAACCGGTCAGTTCGTCGGTCTGGCGGGTAATGGTCTGGCCGTCAACCATATCGGCGAAGCGAATGAAACCGCTCACCTCGGTCACAACCGGCATGGTGTGTGGATCCCAGTTAGCAACGGTTTCGCCGCCGTTAACTTCTGCACCATCACCTTTGCCCATTACGGCACCGTAAGGCACTTTGTAGCTTTCTTTGGTACGGCCGAATTCGTCGATCAGCTTCAGTTCGGTATTACGCGAGGTAATTACCAGCTTGCCTGAGGCGTTCATAACGAACTTCACGTTGCTCAGCTTCAGGTTACCTTTGTTCTTCACCTGGATGCTGGATTCTGCTGCCGCACGAGATGCCGCACCACCGATGTGGAACGTACGCATCGTCAGCTGTGTACCCGGCTCACCGATGGACTGGGCCGCGATAACGCCGATGGCTTCACCTTTGTTGATGATGTGACCACGTGCCAGGTCGCGACCATAGCAGTTGGCGCACACACCAAAGTCGGTTTCACAGCTAACTACGGAACGGACTTTCACGCTGTCGACAGAGTTCTCTTCCAACAGGTCACAGGTCTTCTCGTTCAGCAGGGTGTTGCGTGGCACCAGGATGTCAGCCGTACCCGGCTTGATGACATCTTCAGCGGTCACACGACCCAGAACGCGTTCACGCAGTGGCTCTTTAACGTCACCACCTTCGATAACCGGAGTCATCATGATGCCGTTGTGAGTACCACAGTCGTCTTCGGTCACTACCAGGTCCTGCGCCACGTCAACCAGACGACGGGTCAGATAACCGGAGTTTGCCGTTTTCAGTGCGGTATCCGCCAAGCCTTTACGAGCACCGTGCGTGGAGATGAAGTACTGGAGTACGTTCAGACCTTCACGGAAGTTCGCAGTGATTGGCGTTTCGATGATGGAGCCATCTGGCTTGGCCATCAGGCCACGCATCCCCGCCAACTGACGGATCTGAGCGGCAGAACCACGAGCACCGGAGTCGGCCATCATAAAGATGCTGTTGAAGGAAACTTGTTGTTCCACCACGCCGTCACGGTTAACCACGTCTTCAACCGACAGGTTTTCCATCATCGCTTTAGCAACACGTTCGTTCGCCGCAGCCCAGATATCGATCACTTTGTTGTAGCGTTCGCCCGCGGTAACCAGACCAGATTGGAACTGCTCCTGGATCTCGGCAACTTCGGTTTCCGCTTCTTCGATGATCTCTGCTTTCTTGGCTGGGATAACCATGTCATCGATACCTACAGACGCGCCTGAACGGGCAGCGTAAGCAAAACCGGTGTACATGATCTGGTCAGCGAAGATTACGGTCGGCTTCAGGCCCAGGATGCGGTAACAGGTGTTCAGCATCTTGGAGATCGCTTTCTTGCCCAAAGGTTGGTTAACGATCGAGTAAGGCAGACCTTGCGGTACGATCATCCACAGGATGGCGCGACCGATGGTGGTATCGATAATCGAAGTCTGGTGAATAGATTCACCTTCGGTATTCTTGATCTCTTCTGTAATACGCACTTTTACGCGTGCATGCAGAGAGGCCAGACCGGCGCGGTAAACGCGTTCAGCTTCTTTAGGACCCGTCAGAACCATGCCTTCGCCTTTGGCGTTAACACAGTCACGAGTCATATAGTACAGACCCAATACAACGTCCTGAGAAGGAACGATGATTGGCTCGCCGTTCGCTGGTGACAGGATGTTGTTGGTAGACATCATCAACGCACGCGCTTCCAGCTGGGCTTCCAGCGTCAACGGTACGTGAACAGCCATCTGGTCACCATCGAAGTCGGCGTTGTATGCCGCACAAACCAGCGGGTGCAGCTGGATCGCTTTACCTTCGATCAGAACCGGTTCAAACGCCTGGATACCCAAACGGTGCAGGGTTGGTGCACGGTTCAGCAGTACCGGGTGTTCGCGGATCACTTCGTCCAGGATATCCCAAACGACAGCTTCTTCGCGCTCAACCATTTTCTTGGCGGCTTTGATCGTTGTGGCCAGGCCACGCAGTTCCAGCTTGCCGTAGATGAACGGTTTGAACAGCTCCAGTGCCATTTTCTTCGGCAGACCGCACTGATGCAGACGCAGGTATGGACCTACGGTGATTACAGAACGACCAGAGTAGTCAACACGTTTACCCAACAGGTTCTGACGGAAACGACCCTGCTTACCTTTGATCATATCGGCCAAAGATTTCAGAGGACGCTTGTTGGAACCGGTGATCGCACGGCCGCGACGGCCGTTATCCAGCAGGGCATCTACCGCTTCTTGCAGCATACGCTTTTCGTTGCGCACGATGATGTCCGGCGCAGCCAGATCCAGCAGGCGTTTCAGACGGTTGTTACGGTTGATCACGCGGCGGTACAGATCGTTAAGATCTGAAGTCGCGAAACGGCCACCATCCAGTGGAACCAATGGACGCAGATCTGGCGGCAGTACCGGCAGCACGGTCAGGATCATCCACTCTGGCTTGTTACCAGATTGCACGAACGCTTCCAGCAGCTTGATACGCTTGGTCAGCTTCTTACGCTTGGTTTCGGAGTTGGTTTCGTTCAGCTCTTCACGCAGCTGCTCACACTCGGCTTCCAGATCCATGTTTTTCAACAGGGCCTGAATAGCTTCCGCACCCATCTTGGCGTCGAATTCGTCACCAAACTCTTCCAGCGCATCCAGATACTGCTCTTCAGTCAGGATCTGACGACGCTCGAGGTTGGTCATACCGCCTTCGACTACCACGTAGGATTCGAAGTACAGTACACGTTCGATGTCACGCAGCGGCATATCCAGCAGCAAACCGATGCGCGAAGGCAGCGATTTCAGGAACCAGATGTGCGCAGTCGGAGAAGCCAGTTCGATGTGGCCCATACGCTCACGGCGTACTTTGGTCTGGGTCACTTCAACGCCGCACTTCTCACAGATCACGCCGCGGTGTTTCAAGCGCTTGTACTTACCGCACAGGCACTCGTAATCTTTTACCGGCCCAAAGATACGGGCGCAGAAAAGGCCGTCACGCTCAGGTTTGAACGTACGGTAGTTAATGGTTTCCGGCTTTTTAACTTCACCGAACGACCATGAACGGATCATGTCTGGCGATGCCAGAGCAATCTTGATCGCATCAAACTCTTCGGTCTTAGTTTGCGCTTTCAGAAACTTTAATAAGTCTTTCACGGATTGGCTCCTGTCGGAGTTAAACCTGTTGGGCGCACGCTGACAAATCGTGCGCCCGTGTGACCTGAACAACCACCCTCTGGCTCCCTAAGGTCGGGAGCCAGAGCTGGAATAGCGATTAGTCGCCTTCCAGTTCGATGTTGATACCCAGCGAGCGGATTTCTTTCAACAGTACGTTGAAGGACTCCGGCATGCCTGGTTCCATACGGTGATCGCCATCCACGATGTTTTTGTACATCTTGGTACGGCCGTTGACGTCATCCGACTTAACGGTAAGCATTTCCTGCAAGGTGTAAGCTGCGCCGTATGCTTCCAGCGCCCACACTTCCATCTCACCGAAGCGCTGACCACCGAATTGCGCCTTACCACCCAGCGGCTGCTGAGTCACCAAGCTGTAAGAACCGGTAGAACGCGCGTGCATCTTATCGTCAACCAAGTGGTTCAGTTTCAGCATGTACATATAGCCGACAGTTACCTGGCGCTCGAACTGCTCGCCGGTACGGCCATCAAACAGCGTAATCTGACCCGAAGTCGGGATACCGCCCATTTCCAGCAGTTGCTTGATTTCTGACTCTTTCGCACCATCGAAGACTGGGGTTGCGATCGGCATACCTTTTTTCAGGTTCTCTGCCAGACGCAAGACTTCGTCGTCGGTGAAGGTGTTCAGGTCAACTTTCTGGCAAACGCCGTCACCCAGATCGTAAGCCTTCTGGATGAATTCACGCAGCTTGGCCACTTCCTGGTGCTGCTTGAGCATTTGGTTGATCTTCTCACCAATGCCTTTCGCCGCCATACCCAGGTGAGTTTCCAGGATCTGACCGATGTTCATACGCGATGGAACGCCCAACGGGTTCAGAACGATGTCAACCGGCGTACCGTTTTCATCGTAAGGCATATCTTCGATCGGGTTGATCTTGGAGATAACACCCTTGTTACCGTGGCGGCCTGCCATCTTGTCACCCGGTTGGATCTGACGCTTAACGGCCAGATACACCTTGACGATTTTCAGCACGCCGGGTGCCAGATCGTCGCCTTGGGTGATCTTACGACGCTTGGCATCCAGCTTCTTCTCGAAGTCGGATTTCAGTTCGTCGTACTGCTCTGCCAGCTGTTCCAGCTGGTTTTGCTTGTCTTCGTCGGTCAGGCCCAGTTCCAACCAGCGATCGCGTGGCAGTTTGCTCAGCTTCTCGGCTTCGATACCGCCAGAAACCAGTACCGCATGGATACGAGCGAACAGGCCAGCTTCCAGGATCTGCAGTTCTTCAGTCAGGTCTTTCTTCGCCTGCTTCAGCTGCATCTCTTCGATTTCCAACGCACGCTTGTCTTTGTCCACGCCATCGCGGGTAAAGACCTGCACGTCGATAACCGTACCGGAAACGCCGTTTGGTACACGCAGAGAAGAGTCTTTAACGTCAGACGCTTTCTCACCGAAGATCGCACGCAGCAGCTTCTCTTCTGGCGTCAGCTGGGTTTCACCTTTCGGCGTTACCTTACCAACCAGAATGTCGCCACCGGTCACTTCTGCACCGATATACACGATACCGGATTCATCCAGTTTGGAGAGCGCTGCTTCACCCACGTTAGGGATGTCGGCGGTGATCTCTTCCGGCCCCAGTTTGGTGTCGCGAGACACGCAAGCCAGTTCCTGAATATGGATGGTGGTGAAGCGATCTTCCTGTACTACACGCTCGGAGACCAAGATGGAGTCTTCGAAGTTGTAGCCGTTCCAAGGCATGAACGCGACGCGCATGTTCTGACCCAATGCCAGTTCACCCAGGTCTGTAGACGGGCCATCTGCCAGCACGTCGCCGCGCTCGATTGGCTCACCCAGATTCACACAAGGCATCTGGTTGATACAGGTGTTCTGGTTAGAACGGGTGTACTTGGTCAGGTTATAAATATCGATACCAGCTTCGCCTGGGTACATCTCGTCTTCGTTAACTTTGATAACGATACGGGAAGCATCCACGTACTGGATCACACCACCACGTTTGGCTACGGCAGTAACACCGGAGTCAACCGCTACGGCACGTTCCATACCGGTACCTACCAGCGGCTTGTCAGCACGCAGGGTTGGCACCGCTTGACGTTGCATGTTCGCACCCATCAATGCACGGTTGGCGTCATCGTGTTCCAGGAATGGGATCAGTGAAGCACCAACAGAAACAACCTGCTGGGTTGATACGTCCATATAGTCAACCTGGTCGCGGCTAAACAGGCTTGATTCGCCTTTGCTACGACAGGTAACCAGGTCTTCTTCGAAGCGGCCTTCTTCGTCCAGGTTGGAGTTCGCCTGAGCGATAACGAAGTTGCCTTCTTCAATAGCAGACAGATAGTTGATTTCATCGGTCACCACGCCGTCACGCACGCGGCGGTACGGGGTTTCCAGGAAGCCATACTCGTTGGTCTGTGCGTACACGGACAAGGAGTTGATCAGACCGATGTTTGGACCTTCCGGCGTTTCGATTGGGCACACGCGACCGTAGTGAGTCGGGTGTACGTCTCGAACTTCAAAGCCGGCACGTTCACGGGTCAGACCGCCTGGGCCCAATGCAGAGATACGACGTTTGTGCGTGATCTCAGACAACGGGTTGTTCTGGTCCATAAACTGGGACAGCTGGCTTGAACCGAAGAACTCTTTCACCGCCGCCGAAATTGGCTTGGCGTTGATCATGTCCTGAGGCATCAGGGTATCCAGATCGCCCAGGGACAGACGTTCTTTCACCGCACGCTCAACACGCACCAGACCGACACGGAACTGGTTCTCGGCCATTTCGCCAACGGAACGGATACGACGGTTGCCCAAGTGGTCGATATCGTCCACTTCGCCTTTACCGTTACGGATATCGATGAGCTTCTTCATCACTTCGATGATGTCGTCTTTGCTCAGGATGCCCGAACCTTCGATCTCGTCACGCAGCAGAGAACGGTTGAACTTCATCCGGCCAACCGCAGACAGATCGTAGCGGTCTTCAGAGAAGAACAGGTTCTCGAACAGGCTTTCCGCCGCTTCACGCGTTGGTGGCTCACCAGGGCGCATCATGCGGTAGATTTCTACCAGAGCGCTCAGACGATCGCTGGTTGGGTCGACACGTACGGTTTCAGAAATGTACGCACCGTGGTCCAGATCGTTGGTGAACAGCGTTTCGATACGCTTGTGGCCTGACTGGCTCAGCTTGGCCAACAGATCCAGTGACAGCTCCATGTTGGCTGCACAGATCAGCTCGCCGGTATTGGTATCGATATAGTCCTTCGCGACCACTTTGCCCGCGATGTACTCAACCGGTACTTCAATACTGCGAATTTCGTCTTTTTCGAGCTGACGGATATGACGAGCGGTGATACGGCGTGCTTTCTCAACGTAGATCTTACCGTTGGCTTCGATATCGAAGGACGCAGTTTCACCACGCAGACGCTCTGGAACCAGCTCCATCTGCAGCTTGTTATCACGGATCTCGAAAACAATTTTCTCAAAGAACAGGTCAAGGATCTGCTCAGTGGTGTAGCTCAGCGCGCGCAGAATAATGGTCGCAGGCAGTTTGCGGCGACGGTCGATACGCACGAACAGGTTGTCTTTCGGGTCAAACTCGAAATCTAGCCATGAGCCACGGTAAGGGATGATACGTGCGTTATACAGCACTTTGCCCGAGGAGTGGGTTTTGCCCTTATCGCTGTCGAAGAACACACCAGGACTACGATGCAGCTGGGATACGATAACCCTCTCGGTACCGTTAATTACAAAGGTACCGTTTTCGGTCATGAGCGGAATTTCGCCCATATAGACTTCTTGTTCCTTGATGTCTTTGACCGTACCTTCTGGTGCTTCACGTTCGTAGATGACCAGGCGCAGTTTTACGCGCAGCGGTGCAGAGTACGTCACACCACGGATCTGGCACTCTTTAACGTCAAACACCGGCTCACCAAGACGGTAGCTAACGTATTGCAGCTCCGAATTGCCACTGTAGCTCTGGATCGGGAAAACAGAACGGAATGCGGCTTCTAAGCCGTATTGCCCTTCTGGATCTTGCTCGATAAATTTCTGGAACGAGTCAAGCTGGATAGAAAGGAGATAAGGTATGTCCAAAACTTGCGGACGCTTACCAAAATCCTTACGAATACGTTTCTTCTCGGTATAGGAGTAAACCATAGGGTTCCTCAGCTCGCTGGAAAGTCGAACCTATTTGTCCGTCCGGATAGGGGACGGTTCATGCAACACCGTTTTGTTGACCGGAAAGCGAGAACACTTTCCGCAATACTCGTTTCTATCACGCTTAAATCATTTCATTGCCGTGGCGGCAGATTCGGCTGCGGCGCAGAGGGCAGTATATTAAGTCGTCGATAGAAAGAAATATTGGGGTTAGCCAGTAGTCAAACAGTGTGAAACTCTACTGACGCCCTACAGCGCAAAAAGGCTGGTGACCAAAAAGTCACCAGCCATCAGTCTGTTAGTTAAAACAGACTGCACTCCAAAAGCAGTGGCTTATTTAACTTCAACTTCAGCGCCAGCTTCTTCCAGAGCTTTTTTCAGTGCTTCAGCGTCGTCTTTGCTGATGCCTTCTTTCAGTGCTGCTGGTGCAGACTCAACCAGGTCTTTAGCTTCTTTCAGACCCAGGCCAGTTGCGCCACGTACTGCTTTGATTACTGCAACTTTGTTCGCGCCGATACCTTTCAGTACAACGTCGAATTCAGTTTTTTCTTCAGCAGCTTCAACAGCAGCAGCAGGACCTGCAGCTACAGCAGCAGCAGAAACACCGAACTTCTCTTCCATAGCGGCGATCAGTTCAACGATTTCCATTACAGACAGGGCTGCAACGCCTTCGATAATTTGGTCTTTAGTGATAGACATAACAAAAGTTCCTAAAATTCAGAAATAGTTTAAATACGTAAGCAAAGGCTAAGAAAGAGAGAGGCTTATGCCGCTTCTTTCTGATCGCGTACTGCAGCCAGAGTGCGAACCAATTTGCCGGCAGCGGCTTCTTTCATGGTTGCCATCAGGCGTGCGATTGCTTCATCGTAAGTAGGCAGCGTTGCCAAGCGGTCGATTTGTGCCGCAGGGATCAGCTCACCTTCAAAGGCCGCAGCTTTAACCTCAAATTTTGCATTCGCTTTCGCGAACTCTTTGAACAGACGAGCAGCAGCGCCCGGGTGTTCAGTAGAGAATGCAATCAAGGTAGGACCGACAAACGTGTCTTTCAGGCATTCGAACGGAGTGCCTTCAACTACGCGACGCATCAAGGTGTTACGAACAACACGCATGTAAACGCCAGCTTCACGACCTGCTTTACGCAGTTCAGTCATTTTATCAACGGTAACGCCACGAGAATCCGCAACTACCGCAGACAGCGCGCCTTTGGCTACTTCGTTGACTTCAGCAACAATCGCTTGTTTGTCTTGAAGATTTAATGCCATTAGCTTTTTGCTCCTGGATTTAGCCGGGGAAAATCCCCGGAACTCACTTCACTCAACAGCGTGTGCGAACACGCGCCGTTGAGCGGCTTAACACGGTGAGCAGAATCCAGCAAAGACCATTCTTTTTAAAAAAGAAAAAATTTCTTTAGGCTCTGTCACCGTCTACGCAGGAAGGATTAAGTGCCTTGCGGCACACCTGCGGTCTTGGACGGAGGCCTGGATAGGCCAGGCTCCAACCGAAAAATCTGTTGTTCCACCTATAGCGGAACCTTGGGGGATAAGATTTTAGATGAATCCCACCCCCAAGTCAAAGCGATAATCGCAGTGCGATTAGTTCGCTACAGCAGTCAAGCCGCTTTGATCGATAGCAACACCAGCACCCATGGTGGTGGAGAGGCTAACTTTCTTGATGTACACGCCTTTTGCCTGAGATGGTTTGGCTTTTTTCAGCGCAACCAGCAGAGACTCCAGGTTTTCCTTCAGCTTGTCTGTGTCGAAATCAACCTTACCGATAGTGGTATGGATGATACCGTTTTTGTCGTTACGATAACGAACCTGACCTGCTTTAGCGTTCTTAACAGCTTCAGCAACGTTAGGAGTAACGGTACCCACTTTCGGGTTAGGCATCAGACCACGTGGACCCAGAACCTGGCCCAGTTGACCTACAACGCGCATTGCATCCGGGGAAGCAATAACCACGTCGAAGTTCATCTCGCCTTTCTTGATCAGGTCAGCCAGATCTTCCATACCTACCAGCTCTGCGCCTGCAGCTTTAGCAGCTTCAGCGTTAGGGCCCTGGGCAAATACGGCAACGCGAACGCTGCGACCGGTGCCGTGTGGCAGAACGGTAGCACCACGAACGTTTTGGTCTGATTTACGAGCGTCGATGCCGAGGTTAACGGCAACGTCAACGCTTTCTACGAATTTAGCGGTGGCCAGCTCTTTCAGCAGAGCAACAGCTTCGAGGATGTCATACTGTTTAGTAGCATCAACTTTGTCACGGATCACGCGCATGCGCTTGGTCAGCTTAGCCATTTCTTAATCCTCCACTACCAGGCCCATGGAACGAGCAGTACCTTCGATGGAGCGAATCATCGCTTCAACGTCAGAACCAGTCATGTCCGCAGCTTTGGTTTCTGCGATTTCACGAACCTGTGCACTAGTCACTTTGCCAACTTTATCTTTGTTTGGCTTGCCGGAACCAGATTTAACACCAGCCGCTTTCTTCAGCAGAACTGCTGCCGGCGGGGTCTTGGTTACGAAAGTGAAGGAGCGATCAGAATAAACTGTAATAACAACCGGGATCGGCAGGCCTTTCTCAACGCTGTCAGTCTTAGCGTTAAATGCCTTACAGAATTCCATGATGTTAACACCTTGCTGACCCAGAGCTGGACCAACTGGTGGACTTGGGTTAGCCATACCGGCTGCAACTTGCAGCTTAACGTAGGCTTGTACTTTCTTGGCCATTGAAATTTCCTCGTTTGGGTAATATCGCCTCCTGAGAGGCTCCCCGTGTTTCGTCTCGCTGCAAGAGCAAGACATCTAAAAACAAAAGGCGCGAAATTGTAGTTCAATTTCGCGCCTCTGACAAGCCACAAATCCGCTCATCCTGCTGATTATTCGATCAGCCTTTTTCTACCTGGCTAAAGTCCAGTTCCACCGGCGTTGCACGGCCAAAGATGGAGACAGACACTTTCAGGCGGCTCTTCTCGTAGTCCACTTCTTCAACGACACCGTTAAAGTCAGCAAATGGACCATCGTTGACGCGCACCAGTTCACCCGGTTCGAACATCGTTTTCGGACGTGGCTTATCACCAGCCTGCTGCAGGCGGTTCATAATAGCGTCCACTTCTTTATCGCTGATCGGTGCAGGACGATCGGAAGTTCCACCGATGAAGCCCATAACACGAGGGACACTGCGCACCAGGTGCCAGCTGGCGTCATTCATCACCATCTGAACCAGTACATAGCCAGGGAAGAATTTACGCTCACTCTTACGACGTAGACCACCACGGATCTCCACCACTTCTTCGGTGGGAACCATGACTTCGCCGAACAGCTCTTCCATATCGTGCAGTTTGATATGTTCACGCAGCGATTGTGCTACGCGACCTTCAAAACCGGAAAACGCCTGAACGACGTACCAGCGTTTTTTTGGGGCTTCAGACATTTTAGAACCTCAGGCCAGTAATAAACGATACCAGACGGACCAATATACCATCCAGGCCCCACAGAATCAGTGACATCACGGCGGTTACCGCGGCAACGATCAACGTGGTGTGTAACGTTTCCTGACGAGTTGGCCAGATCACTTTACGTACTTCAGTACGCGCTTCGCGCGCAAACGCAACGGTGGCTTTGCCTTTAGTGGTCATCAATGCCACTGCACCTGCAACGGCAATAACCACGACAACGGCCAACGCACGCAGCGGCAGGCTGAAATCACGGTAGTAATAGTTACCGACGATAGCCACAACCAACAGAACGGCGACGATTGACCACTTGGCCGCTTCAAGGCCGCGCCCGCTCCCTTGAGCCTCGGTATTCGCACTCATAAACCAACCTGTCACTAATGATTCGAACAAACAACTTTGCCTCGCAATGCGAGGCAAACCAAACCGAACAGATGCCGCTTGGCAGCATCTCGGTGTTTTACGCCATGACGTATTTCAGTCAATACCGTTTAAGAGCCCATCTCACCAATGATTATGACTGCAAAATCGCTGATGAGATAGGTTCTAGTTCACAGCGTAGAAAAAGGGCATCAAATGATGCCCTTTTATCGCATGTCGCGTCAAATATTATCCGCGATTAAGCGATAACTTTGGCAACAACACCAGCGCCAACGGTACGGCCGCCTTCACGGATTGCGAAACGCAAGCCTTGGTCCATCGCGATTGGGTGGATCAGGGTAACAACCATGTTCACGTTATCGCCTGGCATTACCATCTCTACGCCTTCTGGCAGTTCGATGGTACCGGTCACGTCAGTGGTACGGAAGTAGAACTGTGGACGGTAGCCTTTGAAGAATGGAGTATGACGACCACCTTCTTCTTTGCTCAGGATATACACTTCTGAATCGAACTGAGTGTGTGGCTTGATGGAACCTGGTTTAGCCA
>NZ_JAELTL010000065.1:0-26964 GCF_016428815.1 Serratia sp. ASV30
ACAGGCACAGCAGGCCGCCCAATGTTAATTTAACTAACCTGATTAACTTCATCATCGTTCCTTACCGGCACTGCGCATTCAGCATCTGAATGCCAGCACTTTCCGTTGTCTGTTTTGTCAGTGAGTAACTCACCTGACACTGTTGGTCTGAACCGCTGCCCCACTTCACATTCAGGCTGCCGCTGTCTGCCATCCCGGTCAGATAAACCTGGCCACCGTCCCCGACGATAAAGCCCTGTGCTGTTTGCTGTGCCGGATCGCTCACCGTGGCACCGAACGGTACCGGTGCGCCCCCCTGGCGTAACAGCGTCATCAGTATTCGCTGGCCCACGTTGGCCTGGAAGTTGGCTCGAACTACAGCACCACGGGTTGGCACCACGTTCTGAGAGGTCAACTCCACCTCAACGTCATCCGCCATAGTTTCGGTATTCAACTGCACCTGATTTTTGCGATAAGGGCTGACGTACGGCACGATGGCATAGCCACGCCAGTCGGTTTTAACCCCGGTCTGGTTGTTAACTCCCGTGCCACCGGCTCCTGGTGCTTTCACCAGCGCAATGGTTTCCCCCAACGGCTGGCCGAAGGTCACCCCGTCCTGGTGCGCTATAACGCCGCCCTGCAGGCCGTAGTTCAGTCGTTGACTGTTGCGATCGTAGGCATAACCCGCTAACACTTCCCCATAGGTACCGCGATAGTCGGCATTCAGGTTGCCGCCGTTGCCGATGCCCTTGTTGCCATAGCTTTGCTGTACGCCCCAACTCAGGTTGTTGTCCGCTAACGCCGTGCCGTTCAGGCCGACGGAGTTGTTGGTGGACCCCTTCTGGCTGGTGTTCAGGTTGTAGCTGGCATAAGTCCTGCTCAACCAACGATCCAGCGGTATGCTGACGTTAAGCGCAAAGATCTGATCGCGGTCATAAACGGCGCCACTGCTGTTGCCACTGGCCGTCGAGTTTTCGTTATAGCTGTAGCTCACCCCGTAGCTGATACCGTTCCAGCTGTTGTTATAGCCGGCACCAATCGAGCGTAAGGTACGATCGCTGTTCCAGTAATCTTCGCTGACCCAGTTTAATGACAGGGTTCCCGCCGCATCTCCCAGGTTCTGGCTGATGGTCAACTCGCTGCGGTTGCGCTTGCGGTCGGTGAGCCGGTAACTACTACCGTCACGGTAGGTGTCCAATACTTCCTGCAAACTGTAGTAGCCCGCGGTTGAGTAACGGTATCCGGCAATCGAGAAGTTGGTACCCGTCTGTACGAGGTTCTTGCTGTAACGAACTCGCCATGATTGGCCATCGGTTTTAGGTTGGTCTTGCATCGTAGACCATGCCTGGGTCACGTCTGCCGATATGGCACCGATGTCACCCATGTTCTTGCCCAACCCCAAGGCCACAGACTGGTACTTACTGGCAAACTGGCCACCGCCGTAGGCGGTAAATCCATTGGACAGACCATAAATCGCTGTACCCTGGCTAAACAGGGTCTTGTCTATGCTGTTGTCATAAGAACGGTACTGCCCGCTGGTGACCGAGTACTTCAAACGACCTTGACGCTGCAGCACGGGCAGCGAGGCAAACGGCACCACCATCTGCTGTTGGCTACCGTCGGCTTCCTTAATGGTCACCAGCAGGTCACCGCTGCCCCCGGTAGGGAACATATCGTTGATTTCAAACGCACCTGGAGCCACGTAGGTCTGGTAAATCACGTAGCCGTTCTGGCGGATAATCACCTGCGCATTGGTTCGTGCAATACCCCGTACCATTGGCGCATAACCCTTCAGGCTGTCCGGTATCATTTCGTCGTCCGAGGCCAACTGCCCACCACGGAACGGTACGCTGTCGAACACGTCCGAAGGCGAACTGCTATCCCCCAGCGTCATCTGACTTTTCAGCGCGATAATGTCACGCTGGGCATAGGTATAGATGGTGTCCCATTTATCCTGGCCGTCACTGCTTCGGCTCCAGGTCGTGTAATTACGCAACCGCCACGCCCCGAGGTTGACACCTGGCCGCAGGTTGACGTACTGGCTGTTGCTGTCTTGGCTATTACCATTACGTGCATAAGTGTTGGCACCGCTCATGCTGTAGTTGAGCAGCAATGCCGGGATACCTTGATCCCACTGGCTTTCAGGAACGTAACCACGTGCTTTCTGTGAGAGGGCTGCCTGAGGAATACTGATCAGCAATTGCTGTTCGCTGAAACGGAACTTGGCGCTGGCTTGGGGAATGGCACTGATGTTGGCGCATTGTGACTTGGCATCACCGAGCCCTGGGAATAAATCGGTTTTCACCCCCAAGGCATTGAGTTGCTCTACGCTCAGACAAGGTTGCAGATGCTCTTTGCCATCAGCCCCTTTTTGCATACTGAACGTCACATCCCGTGTGTCCTGCTGTTCGTTATTGAGATAGATATCGACCCGATAGGTGCCTGGTGCCTGACCTATGCCTTCTTCAAAAACGGTTAAATCTGTCGCCCCCTGGTTTGGGTTATCCATTTGCAGCAGTGCAGGGTTAAAATAGTCACGCGCCTGTACGCTAAAGGATAGGGTACCCATCAATGCCAGCTGGGCAGCGATCAAATACGCCAGCCTACTGACGCGCGGCGAGTGCCCGGCCTGGCTTTTATAATTATTCATCCGTTTGACTCCATTGCCTACAGGGTGAAACTACCCCCTGTGTCCTGTGCCCCACAGCCTGTGGGGATCCCTGCTCTCTGAACGCTATAACGACGCGAGTTGCTCTTTGCTTACCGCCCCGTAGTCATTGATAATCTTCCAGCTGAGCGGGCCGCCGCTCACTCCGGTTGGCAGTGCAAAGCTTGCCGTACTCATCGGAGCCACATAGGTCACATCGTTCAATTTCTTGCCTGCAACCTTCACTTCATAGAAATTCATATAAAACGGCGTCGGGTTGGTCACCTGCAGGTTATTACCACTGCGTTGCCAGGTCAGTTTCTCTGTGACTTGCTCCGGCGTGCCTTTGATGCCCTGCGGACGGTAAATCAGCTTGATGCGCGTCTTCACTGCAATTTGCAGCGTATTGCGGACTTCAGATTTGCTGGCTGCGGGGATGGACTTGATGTTCATCCAATACAACGATTCTTTATCGGAGGGCAGATTGCCCCCGGCACGTACCACGCGCAGGACGTTTTTCTGGTCGCCATCCAGGCGGAACAGCGGCGGGGTTACCACAAAGGGGGCTTTCTCAGCGCCACCTGCGGTGGTCTCTACCCAGGTCTGGATGAGGTACGGCCCCTTGTCCGGGTTACTGACGCTCAGTGAAGACTCCTTTTTACCGCCTTCATAAATCAGACGCGTACCGCCCACAATCACACCGGCCTGAGCAGCACAGCTCATCATCAGCAAGCTCGTCAGCACTGTGGCAGGAATAAATTTCATACAAACACCCCGTGAAATGAGACATAAAGGCCAGCTCAACTACCGCTGGCCTGAAATCAGAACAACTAATCTCTACGTCGAATTGGTAAAGTCTTAGTTGTAGTTAAGGGTGAAGCTAGCGGTGGAGTTCGCAACACCAGAAGTGATGGTGGAGGAGGTAGAGATATAACGTGCAACGAAGTTCAGATCGTTATTACCCACAACCAGTGGATATGATTTAGATGCGGTAAACAATGGAACTACAGCGTTAGCGTCATCGCTCAGCTGAATACCAACACCTGTTGCGCCACCAGCAGTCAGTGCCAGAACGGTGTTGTCACCAGATACAGCGATACCGTCAAATTTGACTGAAGCTTGAGTTGCCGCAGCCGGGCAACCTGTCAATTTGATGGTGAAATTGGTTGCAGAAGATTTAACACCCGCAGTCGGAACGCCACCCACGTTGAAAGAAGTGGTCGCGACTTCACCCAGATTCACTTGCAGTGGGCTGGCTGGGTTGTTAGTCACAACACAAGCGTCATCGGTGATTTTACC
Organism: Serratia sp. ASV30; assembly: GCF_016428815.1. NCBI lineage: Bacteria > Pseudomonadati > Pseudomonadota > Gammaproteobacteria > Enterobacterales > Yersiniaceae > Serratia > Serratia sp. ASV30. Next base: position 3,926 of record NZ_JAELTL010000065.1, read on the forward strand.
TACGAAATCCACTTGACCATCAGCAGCGGCAGCAGCGGTAACGGCAAACACAGAGGAGGCCAATACGGCAACAGCAATCAGATTCTTTTTCATACAACACTTTCCTTTAATGTAATGCACCCATGTGCATAGCAAAATTATTTGACATAGCCTTATGTCGTTCCCTGTTTATTTAGCTCCAAGCGAGAACCTCTCCCGTTAAATAACCCATCAAGCCGTTAAGCCTTATCTAACCGACGAGTCATTTTGAACTAAAGTGTACCGTCCAATTATTTATGCTGAAATTTCCTAGCCACCAGCATTAAACTTCAAGCGGTGAACAATTAACGAACAAACATGAAACGTTAAGACTATCTACAGTGCCGAGGGGGATTTTTTAGACCTATCAGTAGTGGGCTTGAACAGCCACTAATGGGGGAGAGCGCAATGATGAATAGTTGTTCAGAAATCAACTTAACTTATTGATGTTGAACATTATTTAAAAATTAGGAATGTTGCCACAACAAATTTGTTGACTCGCAAAAAGATAATCCTTAGAGTGCGTGACAGTTTAGTTCAAAGTGTACCGGGTGAATTAAATTATTACATTTTGTTTACCAGACTTCTTTAAATCTCCGCGCATTGCTGGCCGTATAAAGTACGGTGTGCTGAATATTCCTATGCCCAAGAAAATCCTGAATCAACCGAGTATCTATCCCGCGGTCTGCCAGCGCGAAACCACAACCATGTCGCAGCATGTGAGGATGAGCGTTAACCTCCAGACCAGCCAACTCGCTATAATTACGCATTAACCAGTAGATACGCTGGCGGGAGAGATGGTTTCCCTTCTCGGAAAGGAATAACCAGTCGCTGTCGGCACCTCGATAAGTGCGTCTGACCTTTAACCAGGCGCGTAACGCTTTATGTTCTTTGGCATATAAAGGATGAATAGTGGAAAAGCCGTTTTTCAAGCGATGAATATAAATGCTTTTGCCCTCCAAATCGATATCGGAAAGGCGCCAGCGGTTGATCTCACTGACGCGACATCCGTGGATAAAACACATCCAAATCAAACAGTAATCGCGTTCAGCGTGCTTACCCTGCTGAGTAGCTCCTAGCAGACGCGCAACTTCGGAAGGAGTCAGATGCTTGCGATTATTCATAGTGCCTCACTGTGACTTTACTAAAAAATGTGCAGGGCTATTCATCCTTTTACATACCTACAAGATTCATAGGATCGCTGATGCAAGGGTTGCTACAGCTTCAACCTATCCCAGATCAGTATAGCGGAGAGGAAAAAAGACAACAGCCATTGAATTGCTAAGGATATCCGACAAAAAAAAAGAAACGCCATAGAAAAACCAATACCCTATAATTTAAAGGATTATTCTTTCTTAAGTGAGAGATAAATCCGAAAAAACAATTCAATCACAATGCAATAAAATACCTTATCAATAATGAGTGCAGTAGCTAATATTGTATTTATATATTATACCTTCATGAAATCCTTATCCATGACCGCATAATAAATTAGGGGTGGTTATATATCCAATGTTAAACTCAACCAAGATTGGATGAGTTTAACCATTATAGATGAATTAAATAAACTGTATTTCAAGCAGATTTTAATTATATTCTAATCGAGCGAAAACGCCCCGCGTTACTGGCCGTATAAATTACCGTATTCTGAATATTTTTATGGCCCAAATAGTCTTGGATTAAACGAGTATCAATGCCGCCATCAGCCAGTGCATAGCCACAGGCGTGGCGTAACATATGTGGATGAACAGGGACATTCAGTCCAGCAAGTTCACCGTACTCGCGGAACAGGCGATGCATCTGCTGGCGAGAAAGTCGCCCCCCCTGGCGTGACAGAAACAGAAAATCACAGTCTGCTTCAAGATATTGCGGGCGCAGTGCCAGCCAACTGACCAGTGCGGAGTGCTCACGCGGCTGGATCGGATGTTGGACAGAAAAGCCATTTTTCAGGCGGTTGACATACAATTTTTTGCTGAGTAAATCCAGATCCTGCAGGCGCAGATTACAGAGTTCGGAGACGCGCAATCCATGAATGAAGCAAACCAGCAGCATACATTTATCACGGACGGTATTCTTATGATCAGGAATTGCATCAAGTAAACGCTGTACTTCATCCATGCTCAAAAACTTACGATTGGTGTTAGCCGACATGCGGTATTTCCCTATACACATTTCTTTAAGACATTTGATTTAACGACATAAGAAAATTCTGGTCAAGCGACAACCTGATGCTCAGCATAACTTTGTGGAATAAATCGAATTTCAGCGGATTTAGTGCCATTTATTCATTTCACCCCGTGGTAATAACGTGTGGAATAGTCTGTTTTTTGAACAGTCAATTTTAACAATGGTGCTTTATTTAACCGCGCAGATCGTAAGCTAGACTCACCATTTGATAGAAAGAGGGGGAGATCGTGGATGCTCTGAGGTGAGGCAATAGGGGGTTATCGAAAGTACTTGGGGTATGCAGAGATACCCCAATAGAAGAGTAAATCAGACTTACCTTAGACGGTCAAACCCCCGTCAAGGATCAGGCTTTGGCCCGTCATATAACGGCTGTCATCACCGATGAGAAACGCGGTGGTACGCGCCACTTCGCTGGCTTTGCCCAGGCGGCGCAGAGGAATTTGCTTGCGCAGCGCCTTCAGCGCCTCCGGCGGAATGGCCTGCGTCATCTCGCTTTCGATAATCCCGGGCAACAGGCAGTTCACACGGATACCAAAACGGGCCACTTCCAGCGCCAGAGATTTCCCCATGCCGATCATCGCCGCCTTACTGGCCCCATAGGCCGTTTGTCCGGTATTGCCCTTGATGCCCGTCACCGAAGACATCAGCACCATCGCCCCCTCCCCCTGCGCCATCATGGCGGGCAGCAGGTGGTGGTTCCAGTAGAAGATGGCGTTCAGGTTGGTGTCGATCACCTGCCGCCAGCGCTCACCGGTTTGCTGGATATGCAAATCATCCAGCGTGATCCCGGCGTTATGGATCACCGCAAAAGGTGCACCGAGGCGTGCCAGCAACGGCGGAGCCACAACGTTCACCGCCTGCTCGTCACTGCCGTCACAGACGCAGCTTTCCACCCAACCCGGCAAACCCGAGCAGGCTTCAATCACCGCCGTGCTGGCCGACTGAGCGTGACGGCAGGTGAACACCACGTTCCATTGCTTGGCCAGTTCTTCCACCAATGCTCGGCCAATCCCCCGGCTACCGCCAGTCACTAATACCCATTGCTTAGTCATAGGGTTATTTTTGCGCGTCGGCCAGGCTTTGACAGAGTTCACCCAGCGTCATATTCGGCTGATTGATGAACATTTCGGCGTTGAGCGTGACTCCGAACTCGCGTTTGGCCAATACCATCAGCTCCACATAGTCCAGGCTGTCCAGCTTCAACTGCTGCAGGGGCATCTCTGGCGCCAGATCGGCCATCTCGAGATCTTTGGCATCACAAATCATTTCCGTAACGGTGTCGTAAACCTGTTGGTAGTTTTCCATGGTTATATCCCTGTGGTTAATTGTCGGCCAATGGCCATGTTTTTAAGGTCACCGAGGTGACGAGCAGAGGCTGCCGCTGCGTTCTGGCCTCGATCACCGCGCGTAACACAAATCCGCTGTTTCGGTCCCCGATAACCAGCATCGGCTGAATGCGGTAGTAGAGCCGATCTTCGGGTTCAAATAGCGTTTCTGGGTTGAATAATCGGGCGCTGAAGTGGGTCTCATGGTGTGTCTGTACCACCGGGATCTGAGCAAACACCTCAATCAACGTAGCAACCTGCAGTTCCGGCAGCGCCGTCGTCAGCGCCGCCAAGGTTTCCGGGGATTTCACCAGCAGTTGGAACAGCAGGGCGTCAAAGAAACTCCACGCCTGAGTGGCCTCCGATGCCTGCCCCGGGAACCGCTGGCTGAGAGCCATCACCTCGTTAACGGTCAGCGCATGCTCATACTCAGAAGCTACCAGCTCTAACGACTGAGCCGGAGCCAGTTTGCTGTTGAAACAGCTTTCCTGCGTGACACTGTCCAGCATCTTGCCGGTGATCTGCTTGCCATTGCCCACAATCTGCAAGTGATACGGCGTCTGGCACAGCACCGGCCGGCGCATGCGGGTGCTGAAAACATAAAAGTCATGCTCCAGCGGAGTCGCGAGTAACACCGCACTCAGATGACGTTTCATGTCCAGCATCGCACGCATCCCATGGACGCTTAGCTGGTCGGCCCCCATTTTGCGCACGTGCTGCAGATCAAAGTGGATCGGGTTGTAGTCACCGGAAAAGGCGGCCCACTCCTCGGCATCGCGCAAGGTGTAGTTGAGGATCATGCTCATGCCCGCCCGATAACCAAGGCCGCGTTAGCGCCGCCGAAACCAAAGCTCAGATTCAAGATGTTCTGTAGCCGTGCCGGGCGATGCCCTTCGCTGATGTAGTCCAGATCGCACTCCGGATCGGCATTTTTCAGGTGACAGGTGGCGGGCATCAGTTGGTGCTGCAACGCTTGCAGACAGATGATGGATTCAAAGCTGCCTGCCGCCGCAATCAGATGCCCGGAGTAAGACTTGGTGCTGGAAAGCGGCGTGCTGTAGGCCGCCTCGCCGAAGGCCAGCTTGATCGCCTGGGTTTCATTCAGATCGTTGAGGGGCGTAGAGGTGCCGTGCGCATTGATATAGTCAATCTCCTCCGCCGTCACCCCAGCCTGCCGCAAGGCGTGCTGGATGGTTTTCACCCGGGCAATCTTGTCTTCCGCCGGGGCGGTAAAGTCGAAGGCATCGGAGTAATTGCCGTAGCCCTTGATTTCCCCCAGGATGGTTGCCCCACGCGCCATCGCGGCTTCGCGCTCTTCCAGGCACAACACGGCAGCGCCTTCGGAAAGGACAAAGCCGTTGCGATCGAGGCTGAACGGGCAGCAGGCCTTGCTGGCATCATCCTGCTCACTCGCCAAGGCGCGCAGGATATCGATGTTCCACACGGCAGCATCGGTACACAACGACTCACCTGCCCCGGCCAGCATCATCGAGGCACGGCCACTGCGGATCACCTCAAACGCATCGCCAATGGCGATCGTTCCAGTCGCACAGGCCGCAATCGGGCTATTCTGATAGCCGCGCAGGCCCCAGAACAGGCTACAGGCGGCCGTCGCGGCATTCGGCATGGACAGGAAACAGCCAAAGGGTGAGCCCAACCCCGTGCGCAGATAACCTTCGTAATTAATGTGGGTTTCATCCTGACCCGCCCATCCGCTGCCGATGATGGTGCCGCACTCCAGCAGATCGTAATAGGCCGCCGGGCTCTCCCCATGGAAGGCCATCTCCATTGCTTCGCGGGCCGCCCCCAACGCCAGGCGGGCAAAACGTGGCAGACGGCGACGGATCGCAGCAGGGACGCCCTTCAGGCTGGGTTCATCGTCGATCACCCCGAAGAAGCGTGACTGGATCCCCACGGCAGACCGATCGAAATAGCGGTAGCCCAACTGATAATCCATAATCGCCGCCCAGCTCTGCTCGGCATTCATCCCCAATGGCGTGACCGCACCAAAACCTGTAACCACCACGCGACGTGACAAAGCATCTTTATTCATGATCTCATCCTGTTATATCACTGTCTTTTTCCACACCGCCGCCCAATGCCAACCACAGTTTCATAGTGGCATTGAGGTAGTTGTACTGCAGATCTGACAAATTGGTTTCGATGGTCAGCAGATCGTCCTCAGCATCCAGTAGGCTCTGGAAAGAGACGGCCCCCGCCTGGTACTGGCTTCTGGCCAATACCAGGCGCTGCTGGCTAAGCTGCAGATTCTGTTGCTGATTGATTTTTTGCTGCTGATAGCTAAGGCGTTGCGACATGGCGTTATCCACATCGGCAAGCGCGTTGTAGACCTGGCTACGAAAGACGATCGCCGCCTGTTTGACGTCCAAATCCGACTTCTCAATGGTCAATTGCACCGTGTTCCATTGCACAAACGGCAACGCAGCGTTGGCTCCCAGCGTCCTGACCGGATCGCTGAACCATTGAGAGAAAATGCTGCTGGCAGAACCGAGTGAGGCCGCCAGTGACAGCGATGGGTAGAAGCTCAAACGCTGCACGTCCGACCCTGCCAGAGCTGCGCGCAGGCGCCCTTCCGCCGCCTTCACGTCTGGGCGACGGGCAATGACTTCAACCGGCAGCACTTTGGCAATTGGCACATCCTGATTGATGTCCAGCGAGCTGCGTTCTGCCTGACGATCGGTAGGCGAACGGTTAAACAGGATCGCCAGCGCATTACGGTTCTCTTCCCGCTGCTGTTGCAGCGTGCGATAGGCATTTTCACGATTGAGCAACGACTGTTTCGCCTGTAACAGATCGAGCTGCCCAGCGGCACCGGAAGCATAGCGTGACTGAACCAGAGCCAGCGTCTGCTGACTGATTTCCAGACCCGTTTGCTGCTGTTTTATCTTCTGGTTGAGGTTGGCGATCTGCCAATAATACTGCGCCGTATTACCGATGAGCGTCAGCGCGGTGTTTTGCCGATCCTGCTCCGTGGCTTCAACCTGCCACTGCGACTGCTCCCTGGCTCGGGCCAATTTACCCCACAGATCCAGCTCATAGCTCAGCGACAACGTCGTGCTGTAAGACTCCGTCGGAGTAGTATTATTCCGCAGGTTTTTACTGTTGTTGGCGCTACCCGTAACTGAAACATCAGGCGTTAAATTGGTATCGGTTAACCCGGCCGCCAATCGGGCCTGCTGGAGCTGTATGCCCGCGATAGCCAGATCGTTGTTGCTGGTCAGCGCGCGTCCGATCAGCATCGAGAGCTGTGGATCCTCGAAGTTATCCCACCAGTGGTCAGTGTGTTGCAGATAGCCAGAACCGGTATCCTGCACTCGCCACTCGGCGGGCACCGACAGCATTGGCCGCTGATAATCGCTTTTCGTCAAGGAACCACAACCGCCCAGCAGCAGGGGCAACAAGATGGCTAGAGAGAATTTGTTCATCATCATTCGCGCGCCAGCGCCTCCGTGGGATGAAGACGTGCCGCATTGCGCGCCGGGAAAAAGCCAAAGCCCAGGCCGATCAGTGCAGAGAACCCGCAGGCAAGTACCAACGGTGGCCAGGTAAAGATCATGGTGAACTCTTTGGTTACCCACGAGAAGATCACCCCGGCCAACCCGGAGCCAATAATGCCTATCAGCCCGCCCAGCGAGCAGATCACCATTGCCTCAATCAGAAACTGGCGCATGATGTCCGCAGGCCGCGCGCCGACCGAAAGACGGATACCGATCTCGTGGGTACGCTCGGTGACCGACACCAGCATGATGTTCATCACGCCAACCCCACCCACCAGCAGTGAAATCCCGGCAATGGCGGTGATCAGCAGATTCATCGAATCCGATGCCTTGCGGATGGCCTGCGTCATCTGATCGTTGGTCTGGGTGTAAAAGTCACGCTGGCCATGAGCCTGTTCTAATAATTTTTCCACGCGCCCCTGTACTTCATGCGGTGAAAGCCCGTCACGTACACGCAAGGTCATGGACTCGATCGGCATATCGCCGGACATGCGCTCCAGCAGCGCGGTATAGGGCATCCAGGCACCCAACATCATGCCGCTGAATTTGCCGCCTTTACGCTCTGCAATGCCGATCACCCGGTAAGGCGTACCGCCAAGCTGGATGATTTCCCCTTCTGGTGTTTCATCCGTTTCAAACAGCGTATCGCGTAATTCCGGGTCAATAATCACCACCGGTTCCCGCTCGTCCAGATCGCGCTGGGTAAAACCGTTACCAGAGATAAAATGCAGGCCCTGCACGCGGAAATAGGCATTGCTGATGCCGGAAATCGCCACCATCACCTCTTTGCCACCGCGCACCGCAGCCACGGTTTTGCTGACGACTGGCGACACGCTGTCGACATACTGCTGGCGAGCCAACAGTTCTACATCAGAGACCTTCAGTGCACGGGCAAAGTCAGGCCGTACTTTCCCTCTCCCCTCACCAGGGCGGATTTCCAACGTGCTGTTGCCCAGTTGACCGATCTCCCTAAGAATATTTTGCCGTGCGCCCTCACCCACCGCCATTGACGACACCACGGAAGAGACACCGATAATGATGCCCAACATCGACAGGAAGGCTCTGGCACGGTGCCCCATCAGCGCACGCCAGGCCATCTTGATCGCCTCTTGTACGCTCTGCCAAAACGGCATGCGTCCTGTGGCAGCGACCACCGGCAATACGGGCCGGGTTTTCTGTGGCGCGACCGCTTCATTGCGCCTATCGGCAATAATTTCACCGTCGCTGATTTCAATAATACGCTGCGCCTGGTTGGCGACATCCCGATCGTGGGTGACGATAATGATGGTGTGCCCCGAGCGATGCAGGGAGTGCAGGATTTCCATCAACTCCTGGCCACTGGCACGATCGAGCGCACCGGTCGGTTCATCGGCCAGAATAATTTCCGCCCCGTTCATCAACGCGCGGGCAATACTGACGCGCTGCTGTTGCCCGCCGGAGAGCTGCGCGGGTTTGTAGTTCATCCGCTGTTGCAACCCAAGCCGGGTCAGCAGGTACTCGGCCCGCGTCTGGCGTTCCGCCGCAGGCATCGCGGTATACAGGGCAGGAATGGCGACGTTTTCGCTGGCGCTCAGATAAGGCATCAGATGATAACGCTGGAAGATAAACCCAATGTACTGGCTGCGTAACTCGGCCAACTGCTCACTGCTGGCGAGTTGGGTGGAGATACCTTTGATCTGCATCTCACCTTCGGTGGGTTTATCCAGGCAGCCGATGATGTTCATCAACGTGGATTTCCCCGAGCCGGACGCACCAACGATCGCCACCATCTCGCCCGGTTGGATGGAGAGGGAGACATTTTTCAGTACCGCTACGGTCTGCAACCCAGAGACAAAATGCCGGGAGATACCGCTCAGTGAGATCAACGCCGAAGATGGCTTAACCATTGCTAGCGCTCCCCGCCAATACCACGCGGTCGCCCTCTTTCAGCCCTTCTTTGACTTCGGCAAACTGGCGGTCGTTCAGGCCGATGCGCACCCAGCGTGACTCAAGCTGTTTACCGTTCATCACCTGTACCTGATAACGATCTTTACCCTGCTGTTCACCAAAGGCGGCTACCGGGACACGCAGGGCGTTCTTCGCCTGCTCGGTAATGATAAATACCTGGGCGGTCATCGAAGTACGCAACAGGCGCTTACTGTTGGCGATAGCAAATACGCCGCTGTAATACACCGCCGAAGCCTGCTGATTGGAGGAACTTGATGCGTTGTCTTCCTGCAAAGCCTCATTGGGGGCTTCCTGGATAGAGCCCATCACGCTTTCGTAGCGCTGTTTTGGATCGGCCACCACGTAAAACCACAGCGGTTGCCCCACGCGCACCTTCAGGATATCGGTCTCCGAAATACGGGTGTGTACCGTCATGGTATCCACATCCGCCAGCACCAGAATGGTCGGGACGGTTTGTGACGACACGATGGTCTGCCCTTCCTTGGTCACAATACCCAGCACTTCACCGTCGATCGGCGCAACGATGCGGGTAAAGCCCAGATTGGCCTTGGCCGTTTCCAGTTCCATCTGCGCCTGGACGATCTGCGCGTCGTTAACCTTCAACTGGGCAAGCTGGGTTTGGAACTGCGCCTGTGCCTTTTCCAATTCGCTTTTCACCCCTGAACCATCACGATCCAGCTTTTGCTGACGCTTCAGCTCCTGTTGATACTGTTTGAGCGTTGCCTGGGTGACTTGCTTTTGCGCTTCGGCGCTTTGCAGGGCCGCTTGCGATTTACGCAGTGCGTTCTGTTGCAAGGTCGGATCGATTTCCGCCAGCAACTGCCCGCGGGTGACACGATCGCCCTGCTTCACATACAGCTTTTGCAATTGCCCGTTAACCTGGGCACCAACGCTAACCTGCAGTGCCGGTTTAAGAATGCCGGTGGCCAGCACGGTTTTTTCGATATCGCCACGGGTGATCTCTTCGGTGTCATAGGCATTTTCCTGTGTGGGTACAGTGACGTACCAGACGATCGCACCCACCGCCACCAAACACAGCAAGGCCATCGACACCAGCCAGCGTTTGGTTATGCCAAGCCGTTTCAGCTTCATCAGCACACCGCCGTAGTCAGTGTCGGTAGTGTTTCGACGCTGGCCACATGGCCATTGCTCACGCGGAACACCCGATCAAACATCGGTAATACGCTTTCGCTGTGCGTTACGGTGATCAACGTTTTATGCCGCTCGCGACAATGTGCCAGCAAGGTGGTCATCACCTGATGCGCCGTTTCCTCATCCAGGTTGGCCGTGGGTTCATCCAACACCAGTACCGGACGATCGCTGTACATGGCACGTGCCAGCAACAGGCGTTGACGTTGCCCCTGAGACAGCCCTGCATGGCTTTCACGGATCAGGGCATTCAGGCCGCCCGGCAATTTCTCGATCACCGGGGCAAGATTCAGCCCCTCCAGCGAACGCTCAATCTGCCGATGCTTTTGCTCATTAAAGTTCTCATCAAACAGCGTGATGTTTTCCAACACCGTGGCATTGAACAAGATGTCCTCCTGGCTTTGCAGGAAGAACAGCGCGTGCACCTGCTGATAATCGAGCGGCTGACCATCCACCATTACGTCCCCTTGCTGTGGTGGCATCAGGCCGGTCATCACCTTCAGCAAGGTGCTTTTACCCGCGCCAGATTCACCGACAATGGCAATGCTTTGCCCCGGCCTGAGCGACAGCGAAAGATCGTGCAGCACCGGTTGCTGGGCGTCATAGGCAAAGGCGATATGGTTATAACGCAGTTGCGAGGTGAACGACGGGATGGGCGCAGGGACCGCATCATTGCCTGGCGCCGGTGCAGAACGTGACGGAAACAGATCCCGGGCGCGGGTATCAATCACATTCAGCTGATTCTTTTGCAGAATGGAATAGAAAATTTTGGTGATGTAAGAGGTGAAGATTTCACGCACAAAGCTATAGGCAAAGAACTCACCCAGCGTGATAGTTTCGTTTTTCAACAACGGCAGCGCCAGGAACATAAACAGCACCATCTCCAGGCTGCCGATCAGCTGATACAGGCTGCTTTTGACCTGCTCGTACATTCTCTGCTGCTGGCGGCAGGTAAACAGCGCCAGGGCATATTTGGCAAACAGGCCCTTGCGTTGGCTATCGAGCCCGGCGGACTTGATGGTGGCGAACCCTTGAATGCTCTCAAGGATAAAGTCGCTCTGATCGGCCGTTTTGACCTGCATTTGCTGGGTAAAATAGCGGTCACGATAGATGGCCCAGACGCTAACCAGCCCCATCAGGGTGACACTGATGCCAGACACCATGGCCAGCAGCGGGCTCATGTAGCACATCACCGCTAGCGCGATGGCACCGATGATCCAGTCGGTACGCAGGCCGTTATCCAGCTCGATTTTAATGCCCGAGGCCATCTGCCAACTGGCAAAACGGCTAAAGACGTCACCTGGTGCACGTTTATCAAAGAAATTCAGTGAATTACTGAGCAAGCGCGAGAAACCGGCCACGCTGTTGACCACCACAAAACGTTTAATAAATCGCTCGGTGATCCAGCGCACGCCGAAGGCCAGCGTGGTCGAAACGACAAACGCCAGCAGGAAGTAAAAATAGGGGAAATCTGTTTTTCCCGCAGAAGAAAAGACCTGGTTGATGGCGCTACTGACCATCGTCGGCATGATAAACAGGGTTAACGAGATCAGAAACGCCAGTATCATCAATCGGTAAATGCCGGGGATACGTGCCGTTTCTTTCAGACTCATGGTGTCGAACATGCGAAAGCGTTTACTGCGCTGCACGTTGGCCAGCGCCTGCGGATCGGGCTGGGTTTCATTGTCCAGCACCAGCGCATAGCCGCTGATATCCAGTTTCAGCGCATCAATCGGCAACAGTTGCTGACCAATGCCCGGATTCATCACGCAGACATGGTTGCCTTTACGGTAGGCCAGCACCACGTAATGGCTGGCACCATAATGCAAAATGGCGGGCAGCGGCAGTTCTGCCAGTTCGTCATGCTCAAAAGCCACGGGATAAGCGGGCATCGCCATTTCGCCCATGATATCGCACAGCCTGGCCAGCGAGGTGCCATGCTGCGAGGCCGGATAGCGTTCACGCAGGCTTTCCAGCGAGACATCAATCCCCTGGGTTTCCGCCATCATGGCGATGCAGGCCAGCCCACATTCGTTAGTTTCGCCTTGAAAGACCAGCGTCGGGATTATCTTTTCCATGATCTGACTTCTTCAATTTCCGGTTTATTCATTGATAAAAAATAACGAATGTGCGTGCCATAACAGCCAGTCCTCAGGGTGCCGGACGATCGAACTCTCAACAATTTCCGGTAGCCTGGCTTTCACACTGCGCGCCGGCATCGGCGGTTCAATGTGGATTTTTATCTCTTTGTCGTAATACAGGTAATAAAACACCACCTGCGCCGACAGCGCTCGGGCAATGCGGATCACGCCGCTGTGCAAATTGGCCGGGCGATCAAACAGACGGCAACTGAGCTTTGCCGTTTGCGCCGTATTGGTATTGACGGTGTAATCCGGCGAGATATCCGGGAAAATCATGATATTGCGTTGATGATCGGCCGCTTCCATAATCGCGCCCATCAGATTGCCAGCAATTTCTCGGTTATCATCATGGATCGAGCAATAGGACAGGTTAACGCCCCCTAATTCCCGCGCCTTGGCGTGATACACCTCCACGCTCACGGAGACAATCGCCGTTGCCTGTCCCGGAAATACCCCGGCACCGACCATACCGGCCAGCACGTCAGAGAGCATATGCAGCGGTGCCAGCACCACTGGGTGCCCTGCCTGATGCAAAGGCTCGACGACCGCATTAAGCTCTGCCTGGCAGCGAGCCAGTTGGGCTGCGACCTGAGGGCTCTGACCATAGGTTGCGGCCAGCTCCAGTAAACGGCGGCGCTGACTGGTGCGGGCAAAATTCCCTTGGTAGTCGGCCCCGAGCAGGGATTGCTTATTCGCCTCGGCCACAAAGGCACGCCGACGATCGCCCCGGTCATTTAATCGCAGCCAGCGGCTCAGTGCCGCCAGCCCAAGGAACCAACGGTAGTTGCCGTGGCGCAGCAGCCAACAAACCGTCTTGCCGTATGCTCTGCGCAAGGGCAACGAACCGCGTGCCAGGGTTGTGAGCGCCTCTCTCCACGCCAGATACACCCACACGGCAAATAAACGCATTATTGCTCCAGCGGTTTGTCATGCTGTAACAGTGACAGCAGATGATCGGCAAACTCAGGGAAATCGCGATCCTGCACGGCCATCCACTTTTTGTTGACGATAAACGTTGGGGTCGCCCTGATTTTGTAATGCCCGGATACTTTGGTCATATAGTCCAGTAGCTCTGCCACCTGCGGTGTCTGGCTGGCCTTGTTATAGGCATCAAGATCGATACCGTTTTTCGTTAACCATTTATCGCGATTGACTGGATTACTCAGATCGATTTTGTCTTTGATAATGGCGTTATAAGCGCTCTCACGGTGCTGTGGTTCAATGCCCATCACCGTCAGGGTGGCAAACAACGGGGCAAAGCTCGCCAGGCCATCATTGTTCAGGTTGGCGATATGCACACGGACCAGTTGAGTCCCGGCTGGCATCCGCGCTTCCATCTTGGCAACATTCTCTTCGTTCAAGGCGCAATAGTGGCAACCGTAAGAGAAGATCTCGACAATCGTATTATCCGTGTTTATCGGGCTGGTTTTAACGTCGCTCTCGCTGACCATAGTCAGAGTCTGTTGTTCAGGACCGGCATTCTGATTCAGCACAAAATAGTGGAAATAAGCCGTAGTGATCAGCGAAGATATAATAATAACCAAAAGGGTATAGGCGAAAAGATAAAAGGGCTTCTTGAACATGAGCGCTACGTCCTAAATTACATATACCCAAAATCTTTCAAGGTTGCGTGTGAATAATCACAAACCTTAATGTATAAGGGTAAATCGATTAGCACTTAATAACGGAGGGATATTGATCGTTTTAGTCAGGTAGGCTGGCAATAATCCTTGCAGCAGTCACATCCCAGTCCATTAAAAATGCACGAGAATCAAACAGGCTGATGCGATAAACCCTACCGCACCAGCACTGGCATCAGTTCCTGTCAGACAGGAAACCAATGTTTACATTATGGCTGCGCAGGGCAGCTGCTCAGCGCAACTGGCTTGCTGTCAACGCTAACAACCTTGCCATCTTTGTCTACACAAGTGGTAACAGCATTACAAGTGGTTGGAGTCAGGTTTACATACTCAACGCTACAGGTTTTGCAAGTGCCGCCAACGATTGTGCTAGCTTCAGAAACGTTTAATTTTTTCACAACATCATCCTTATATAAAAGTGAAATAAAGCAGCCCTAGTTATGTCTATCATCAATGATAGAACAAATCTACGCTCAATATAAAGGCACGATAGCTCATGCCTTTATTAAAGCGCAGAATATATGATATTTATTAACTTCTCTGTTACGGCGAGGGCAAAGATACCGTGATCTCTAAAACAGATCAATGGTATTTTTATTGATAAATATTATATAAGAATTATATTACGGAATTATTGATGAAGGATTACTCTTATAAAAACAAGGGTACTTACCCATAAAATCAGAGCCAACCCCAGGAGTTATCGTATTGGTTAAAAAAAGCCAAATACAGGATTATTCTTATTCGATAAGAATAATCACACCCCATGAGTGTGAAATTTTAGAGAAAAAATGGACGTCCCCCAACTCAGTCAACGGCCCTAGCCGATGGGGTATAATCAAAAAGGCATCATCTCCTCCCGGTTGTGAAGCACTACGCATTGTTTTTCAACGCCGCGTAACACCGACATATTGCGGTGGAACAGCCACGCATAATCCACATTCCGCCCTCTCCACCCGCTGTTGGTCATTTTAACGTTGCCTCCTGATGACACGGAGGAAACAACAGATGGAAACACAACGCGGTTTTACCCTGATCGAATTAATGGTGGTGATTGCCATCGTCGCCATCCTCAGCGCCATTGGCATTCCTGCCTATCAGCGCTATATCCAGAAGGCCGCCATGACCGATATGTTGCAGGCCATGGTGCCGTACAAAATGGCGGTTGAATTGTGCGCATTGGAAGGCGGTGGCCCGTCAGGCTGCGATGCGGGCAGCAAAGGGATCCCTGCTGGGGCGACAACACGTTACGTCAGCAGTATCAAGGTCACCGGGGGAACCATCAACCTGATCGGCACACAGAGCCTGCAAGGCCTGACGGTGACGCTGGCTCCCACAATGGACTCCACCGGCCCCATGCGCTGGACACGCCAATGCAGCAGTAGTAACACCAGCGTGCAGGAAACCTGCCAGGAAGTTTTCCGTTTTGATGATGCAGCGCAGTAAAGGAGGGGCGGCATGGAAATCAGTGATGAAATCCACGCGCTGTGCCAGCGCTATCAGGCACTGGCACTCAGCGAAGACGAGCAGAGGCTGACTATCGCCCTGCATGGTGAAATCCCTGCGGCACTGGTGAGCGCTCTGCGTTTCGCCACCGGCAAAAGCGTGGGGATTGAGCAATGGCCCGTTGCCCGGTTGGAACAGGCACAGAACCAGCGGCAATCCCTCGTCCTGGTTCCATCACCGGAAAATACCGAGGAACGGCCCCCTTCGCTTAACGACGACAGCGACACACCGGTGGTGCAATTTATTAACCAAACGCTGCGTAGCGCCATTCAACGGCGTGCCTCTGACGTGCATTTTGAACCTTATCAGCAACGATTCCGCGTCAGACTCAGGATTGACGGAGTGCTGCAGGCAATTGCCTCTCCCCCCTTTTCGCTGGCGGCCAGGATCACTGCCAGGTTGAAGATCATGGGGCAACTGGATATCGCCGAGCGCCGCCTGCCACAGGACGGCCAACTCAGCGTGCAGCTGGATAATGCCAGTTTCTCAATGCGGATATCCACCTTACCCACGCTGCATGGGGAAAAGGTGGTACTGAGGATCCAGCAAACCGATCGCCAGGAATTGCCGCTCGAGCAGCTTGGTATGAGCCTGGAAGCACTTGGGTGGTATGCCAATGCCCTCTGCAATCCGCAAGGCATGATCCTGGTGACCGGCCCGACCGGCAGCGGTAAAACCGTGACGCTGTACAGCGGGTTACGTCAGTTGAACGATGCACAGAGCAACCTGTGCAGCGTTGAAGATCCTATCGAGATCCCGGTGTTCGGTATTAACCAGACGCAGATCAACAGCAAAACCGATCTGGACTTCGCTCGCGTGTTACGGGCTCTGCTGCGCCAGGATCCAGATGTCATCATGATCGGCGAGATCCGCGATAAAGAAACGGCAGAAATTGCCGTCAAGGCGGCACAAACCGGGCATTTGGTGCTATCGACCCTGCATACCAATTCCACCTGCGAAACGCTGACCCGCCTGACCCAAATGGGCATTCCCGGTTACCTGCTGGCGGCCTGCCTGAAACTGGTGATCGCCCAACGCCTGGTGCGGCGTTTGTGCCCTCATTGCCGCTATCCACAAGTTGAGATCCTGCACTTCCCGGCCACCATTTGGCCGGAACCCCTGATCCCGTGGCGTGCGGCCGGCTGTGAGCACTGTTTTGGCGGTTATTACGGCCGGATCGGCGTTTACGAACTGCTGAAGATCACGCCCGAAATCCAACATGCCCTGATGCAAAATGCCTCGGTGATCAAGTTGGCCGATATCGCACAGCAGCAGGGTCAAACAACACTGCTGCAAGCGGGCCTGGAGTTGGTCGCCCAGGGGATAACCTCGCTGGAGGAACTGTACCGCGTGGTCGGGGTGACAGCACAGGGTGAGAGCACGCCATGAAAACTCGCCGTCTGTTTGCTTGGCAAGCCATCGACAGCCAAGGTGGAATTCGCCATGGCGAGATGCTGGCAGAGGGGAAAAATCAGGTCTATCAGCATTTGCTGGAGCAAGGATTGCAGCCTTACCAACTGGGGGCGGGGAAACGGGTCTCTACACGTCAATGGCGTGGCGAGCCGATGATCCAATTCACCCGCCAGTTGGCTACCTTGTTGCAAGCCGGGTTACCGCTGGTCAATAGCCTACAGTTGCTGGCTCAGGAACATCAGTCGGCAGCCTGGCGCTGTCTGTTGCTGGAAATCAGCAACAGCGTGGCGATGGGGCAGCCCTTTTCCGAAGTGATTGCAGAACAACATCGCGTATTCCCCCTAATCTACCGCCAACTGATCGCCATCGGCGAATTGACGGGTAATCTGGATCGGTGTTGCCTACAGTTGGCACAGCAACAAGAAGCCCAGCAAAGGCTACAGAAAAAAGTGCTGAAGGCGCTGCGCTACCCGCTGTTTATCTGCCTGGTGGCCATTTCAGTCACCATTCTGATGTTAGTGATGGTGCTGCCAGAGTTTGCCAAGATTTATCAATCATTCGATGCCCCGTTGCCCTGGTTTACCCAAGGGCTGCTGACACTGTCCGGCGCATTGATCGCTACCGGGCCTTATCTGTTGCTCGCGGTGGCTGGGCTGGCAGGATTTTATTGGCGCAGGTTGCATCCGTTAGCAGATTGGCAACAACGTGAGCAAGCGATGCTGCTACGTATCCCGTTGATTGCCTCATTGGTCAAGGGCAATTGCCTGAGCCAGGTGTTCCGTATTCTGGCCATGACACAGCAGGCCGGATTGACGCTGGTGGCAGGGCTAAGCGCCGCGAAGCTATCGGTGAATATTGTGTTTTATTGCCAGGCGCTGACGGCGATCGAACAGCAGCTCTCTCAAGGGTATCCCTTCCACAGCGCACTAGCTCAACAGCCGCTGTTTCCTTCTTTGTGCCAGCAATTAGTGCGGGTGGGGGAAGAGTCCGGCACGTTGGATATTCTGTTGGACAAGCTGGCAGTCTGGCACGAACAACAAACCTATGAACTCGCCGATACGCTGGCGCAAACGCTGGAGCCGTTGCTGATGATAGTGGTTGGCGGGATTGTGGGGACGTTGGTGATCGCGATGTATTTGCCGATATTCCAATTGGGGAATGTATTGGGGTAATGCTCTCTATTTTCGCGCTGTGTGATACGGGCACATGTTGTGCCCGTACAAGGTCAGGCAATTACTTGCTGCCGAAAACGCGGTTTTCCTGCTCCGCCACGCGGATAAAGGTGGTGCGTTTGGTCAGCTCTTTCAGACGTTCTGCGCCCACATAAGTACAGGCAGAACGCAGACCACCGAGGATATCGCGCACGGTAAACTCGACTTCACCACGCAGCGGCAGCTTGACGGTTTTACCTTCCGCAGCACGGTAGCCGGCTACACCCCCCACATGGCGTTTCATGGCAGACTCTGAGCTCATACCGTAGAACAGCATGAACTTCTCACCGTTCTCTTCCACCACGGTGCCTTCACATTCGTCGTGCCCGGCCAACATCCCGCCCAGCATGACAAAGTCTGCGCCGCCGCCGAAGGCTTTCGCCACATCACCCGGAACAGAACAACCGCCATCGCTGACAATCTGCCCACCCAGGCCGTGTGCGGCATCGGCACATTCGATCACCGCAGAAAGCTGCGGATAGCCCACGCCGGTTTTCACACGGGTGGTACAGACCGAACCAGGACCAATCCCGACCTTGACGATGTCGGCACCGGACAGCACCAGCTCTTCCACCATTTCACCGGTAACCACGTTCCCCGCGCAGATCACATGGCTAGGACAAGCTTCACGGGCTTTTTTCAGGAAGGCAACAAAGTGTTCGGAGTAGCCGTTGGCCACGTCGATGCAGATAAATTTCAGCGCCGGGGAAAGTGCCAGGATCTGCTTCATCTTGACGAAGTCGGCTTCAGAAGTGCCGGTAGACACCATCACATGACGCAACACGGAGTCGGACGAGCGCTGAACAAACTCGGCCCATTGCTCAACGGTGTAGTGTTTATGAACGGCGGTAAGAACGTCGAAGGTTGCCAGGGCCTCGGCCATGCGGAAGGTGCCAACCGTATCCATATTGGCGGCAATAATCGGCACACCGGACCAGTTGTAACCTGAATGTTTGAAGGTAAACTGGCGCTCCAGTTCAACTTCCGAGCGGCTTTTCAGCGTGGAACGCTTTGGGCGGATCAACACATCTTTAAAGCCTAACTTCAAATCTTCTTCAATACGCATGACTTATGATTTCCTGGTTTTTGGCGACGGATCGCAAGGGGATTTCGAACCACTACCCTATGAATTTCAAGTTTTACCTTGAAAGGCGGCGGGTATTGTTATTGCCAGTTCCAGTGGTGTTATCATACGCACTAATAATCGCTCGGCAAGACTGCGATTTCGCCTTTATTTACGGTACAATCCCACAAATTTACCTGTGACATCCCAATGTGATTGCCGCCTCATTTTCTCGATGCTGCCGTTCAAATTATCCCTCTCAAAACGCCAACCGCAGGGCAAGTCAAACGCACCCGCTTGCACTTCTGCGCGATCGCTTTATGATTCGTTTATAATTTTTAGAGAATATCAGGATCCCCTTTGACCATGGCCTACCTAGTGGCATTAACCGGCGGTATCGGCAGCGGCAAGTCCACCGTTGCCAACGCCTTTGCACGTTTTGGCGTGGCCATTGTGGATGCGGATATCATTGCTCGCCAGGTTGTTGAGCCTGGAACCCCGGCATTGGATGCCATTGCGGCACATTTTGGTAATGAAATGTTGCTGGCGGACGGATCCCTCAACCGTGCGGCTTTGCGTCAGAGGATCTTCAGCGATCCCGACGAAAAACGCTGGCTAAACCAGTTGCTGCACCCGCAGATCCAGCGGGAAACGCAGCGCCAACTAGCCAACGCCCAGAGTTGTTACGTACTATGGGTAGTCCCCTTGCTGGTAGAAAACGGCCTGCAGGATCGTGCCGACCGCGTTTTAGTGGTGGATGTCGACAGCGAAACACAATTAGCCAGAACCATGGCCCGCGATGGCATCAGCCGTCAGCAGGCGCTGAATATTCTGTCTGCACAGGCCACGCGCGAACAACGTCTGGCCGTGGCGGATGACGTAATTGACAATAGCGGTAGCGCACAAGGAATTGAATCCCATGTCGCCGCATTGCATCAACACTATCTTGAGCTGGCAACCTCAGCGACCCGACAGGATCACACCGAATGAGTGACGCTTCCCCGACCGTTCTCTTTGAACACCCGTTAAATGAAAAAATGCGCACCTGGCTGCGGATCGAGTTTTTATTACAGCAACTGCATGGCCAAAGAGCGCTGAGCGAAACCGCTATCGCCCTGACCTTTTTCCGTACCGTTGCGGACCTGCTAGACGTATTGGAACGTGGCGAAGTACGTACCGAACTGCTCAAAGAGCTGGAACGCCAGCAGCAGAAACTAATGCAGTGGGCAGAATTGCCCGGTGTCGATATCTCGGTGGTCAATCAGCTACGCAGCCAGTTGAAAGGCTGTGCCTCTGCGCTGATGTCTGCCCCGCGTATGGGCCAGGCGCTGCGTGAAGACCGGTTGATTAGCCTGGTTCGCCAACGTCTGAGCATCCCTGGCGGTTGTTGCAGCTTTGATTTACCTACGCTGCATATGTGGATGCACGTAGCGCAGCATGAACGTGATGCCGACGTGGCAGACTGGTTGCAAACCCTCGAGCCCTTGAATCAGGCGCTGACCATCGTGTTGGATCTGGTGCGCCAGGCCGGGCCGTTTCGCAATCAGATCAGCCTCAACGGCTTCTTCCAGGATAACGCCGAAGGGGCAGATCTGTTACGCTTGCGTATTAACCTGGCTTACCAGCTTTACCCGCAGATTTCCGGCCACAAGACGCGCTATGCCATCCGTTTCCTGCCGCTAGACAGCGAAAACGGCCTGGTGCCAGAGCGCTTGACCTTTGAGCTGGCCTGTTGCTAGCATATGAAATTAACCTTTTATACCCTAAGAATTTCAAGTTGCAGCTAGGCACCAAGCTCACTCATCCCCAGGAGCTTACTTTTGTAAGTGACTGGGGTGAGTGAGTGCAGGTAACAACGCTGCAGCTTGAAAGGCGACGGGTATGAGGGAGAAAGGAATGAATATGACCGTAGTAAAATGCCCAACCTGTGGCAAAGGCGTGGTTTGGGGTGAAGTCAGCCCGTATCGCCCGTTCTGCTGCAAACGCTGCCAGTTGATCGATCTCGGTGAATGGGCCGATGAAGAGAAACGCATTCCCAGCAATAATGAGCTGAATGAAAGCGAAGAGTGGAGTGAAGAGGATAAGGATCTTTAAAGTGGTGTTATTAGGCCTGGTAGCCCAGGCCTAAAATGCACTACGCGGCACTGGCCTGCGCCACCAACAGTTTGATGATACTGACGTTGGCTTCGGGGAATTCTTCCTCACGCAGGTCGGCCTGTTTCACCCAGCGCATCGGCTGGCCTTCACGACCATAGGGCTCGCCCTTCCAATCCTCTACCAGGTAGAAATTCAGCGTCACGATCCGATCGGTGAAGCGGTGCTCCAGCACCTCCAGTAGCCGTGCCTGAGTGGCGTGGATCCCGGTTTCTTCCAGCAATTCGCGGCCCAATGCCTGCTCTGGCGTTTCGCCCTGCTCAATCTTGCCGCCAGGGAATTCCCAAAATCCGGCCATGTGCGAATCCGCAGCTCGGCGTGTGATGAAGATTTCCTGCTGCGGGTTACGGATGATCCCTACGGCTATGTTCAGGTGCTTCATCGCATCCTCCAGATGTTACCACTTAAAAAAAGGGCTCAGCATGCTGAGCCCTTACCATTAGCCGTTCACTGCACTCGGCTTATTTTTGCAGGCGGCCGTGGCACTGCTTGTATTTCTTACCGGAACCGCATGGGCAAGGATCGTTACGCCCTACTTTGCGTTCGGCGACTGCCGGAGCGTTCGGATCGGTGACCGCCAGGGCATTTTCTTCCTGGTGGCTCAGCTGTTGCTGGCGTGCCAGACGCTCGGCTTCTTCACGACGCTGCAGCTCCAGGGCTTCAACCTCTTCCGGCATGCGTACCTGAACCTTGCTCAACACGCTGATCACTTCATATTTCAGCGATTCCAGCATGGTAGCAAACATGTTGAAGGACTCACGCTTGTATTCCTGCTTCGGATCTTTTTGCGCATAGCCACGCAGGTGGATACCCTGACGCAGGTAATCCATCGCCGCCAGGTGCTCTTTCCACAGGGAATCCAGCGTCTGCAGCATCACGCCTTTCTCGAAGTTGCGCATCATTTCCGCACCAACAACCTCTTCTTTGCGCAGGTAATCTTCCTTCGCCTTCGCCATGATACGCTCACGCAGCGTTTCTTCGTGCAGCTCAGGTTCTTTATCCAGCCATTCGGCGATTGGCATATCCAGATCGAAGTCGTTTTTCAGGCGTTCTTCCAGCCCTTGAACGTCCCACATCTCTTCCAGCGACTGCGGCGGAATGTAGCTGTCGATGGTGGTTTTGAATACGTCTTCACGGATGCTGTTGATGGTTTCGCTCACGTCGGACACGTCGAGCAATTCGTTACGCTGGCTATAGATCGCACGACGCTGGTCGTTGGCCACGTCATCATATTCCAGCAGTTGCTTACGAATATCGAAGTTACGGCTTTCAACCTTGCGTTGCGCATTGGCAATGGCTTTGGTGACCCACGGGTGCTCGATGGCTTCGCCATCCTTCATACCCAGTTTACGCATCATGCCAGAAACACGATCCGAGGCGAAAATACGCATCAGCGCATCTTCCATTGACAGGTAGAAGCGGGAAGAACCGGCATCACCCTGACGGCCTGAACGGCCACGCAGCTGGTTATCGATACGGCGTGATTCGTGACGTTCGGTACCGATAATGTGCAAGCCACCGGCGGCCAGAACGGCGTCGTGACGAATTTTCCAGGCCGCTTTAATTTCGGCAATCTGCTCTTCAGTCGGCTCTTCCAGATGGGAGAGTTCGCTCTGCCAGCTGCCGCCCAACACGATATCGGTACCACGACCGGCCATGTTGGTGGCGATGGTTACTGCGGCAGTCTGACCCGCATTGGCCACAATATCCGCTTCCATGGCGTGGAATTTGGCGTTCAGAACCTTGTGTTCGATCCCTGCCTTGGTC
>NZ_JAELTL010000066.1:0-25496 GCF_016428815.1 Serratia sp. ASV30
CGAGGTGGCGTATATTACGCTTTCCTCTTTCAGAGTCAACCTTAATTTCAGGTTTTTTCTCTGCGACCCCCGGAGACTCTGTGAAGTTGTTCACATGTTCCGTGTCGATGGAGGCGCATTATAGGGATCCCATTTTTTTCCACAACCCCTTTTTAGATCTTTTCTTACCGACTGCGCACTTTTACGCCCTTTCGCGCGGATCTTGCCCGATCAAGGCCATTTTACCGACGATCCCCCGTGTTGACTGGTTGTAATTCCACCGTCAAAGTCTAGTATTGCCGGTAATAAGATCCTTATACGAGGCAATCCCATGTCCAATTCAGTGCGTCCTTATCTTCATTACTCCCCTCAAATTGGCCAACGCGTCATGATCGATCCTTCCAGCGTAGTGATCGGCAACGTTGATCTGGCTGATGACGTCAGCGTTTGGCCCTTGGTTGCCATCCGCGGCGATGTCAACGCGGTAAAGATCGGCGCACGCAGTAATATCCAGGATGGCAGCATTCTGCATGTCACCCATCAATCCGATTATAATCCGGCGGGTTACCCTTTACTGATCGGCGAGGATGTCACCGTTGGGCATAAAGCCATGCTGCATGGCTGTACCATCGGTAATCGCGTTTTGGTGGGAATGGGCTCCATTCTGCTCGACGGTGCCGTAATAGAAGACGATGTGATGATTGGTGCAGGTAGCCTGGTAGCCCCCGGCAAGCATCTGGAAAGTGGCTACTTATATGTAGGCAGCCCTGCGCGCCGGGTTAGAGCCTTGACTCCGGCAGAACTGGAAGGGTTACGCTATTCGGCCAATAACTATGTACGTTGGAAAGACGAATACCTCAGTGAAGATATCTGACTGCCCCGCCCTGCTTGCCAGAGCGGGGCAACCATCACACGGCCATTTCCTGACGTAATTGCTGCAATACCGGTTCAACCTCCGGCATCACACCATGCCATAAAAAGAAAGCATGGGCAGCCTGCCCCACCAGCATGCCTAAACCGTCCGCATAATGTTGCGCCCCCAACTGCTGCGCCCAAGCCAGGAATGGGGTGCCGCCCCGTTGGTAGAACATGTCATAGCACCGTGTTGTGCTGTGGATAATGCTGTCAGGCAGTGCGGGGATCTCCCCCTTGAATCCTGAAGCCGTCGCGTTGATCACTAAATCAAAATGCTGTTGATCCAGCCGATCGAGCGGCAAGGCGGCGATCTCCCCCAGATGGCGGAATGCCGCAGCCAACTCCTCAGCGCGGCTGAAGGTGCGGTTAGTCAACACCACTTCACAGCCAAAAGAGAGCAGCGGCAGGATCACACCACGCGCTGCCCCACCCGCCCCAACCAGCAACACGCGGTCATCTGGCCGAATCAACTGCTGGCGTTCAAGATCAGACAGCAAACCGATACCGTCAGTGTTATCCCCCAGCAGCTTTCCATCGGGCAAAACCTTTAGCGTATTCACCGCACCGGCCATTGCCGCCCTTTCGCTAAGTTCGCTTGCTGCCTCATAGGCACATTCTTTAAAAGGGACGGTGACGTTGGCCCCTTGGCCACCAGCAGCAATAAACCGTTGCAAGGTAGGTACAAAACCGTCCAACGGAGCCAGCACGGTGCCGTAGGGGTGTTCGATCCCGGTCTGTTGCGCAAACAGCGCGTGGATACGGGGGGACTTGCTGTGAGCAATCGGGTTACCGAATACCGCGAACTTCTCCATAGATCTAGCCTCTAGCCCTGACGGATCAGCTCACCGGTCAAAGCATCTCTGATTTCAGAAGGGTTTAACCGGCCACCCACGTTACCTACCAGCACCGGGAAAGCACCACCAAACTGCTGCTGCACTTCAGCCACGGTGCGGCACGGCTCCTCACCGCTTAAGTTGGCACTGGTTGACACCAGCGGCTTGCCGAACTGGCGGCACAGCTGTTGCACCAGAGGATGATCGCTGACGCGCACGGCCAACGAATTAAAACGACCGGTCAGCAAGGCTGGCGTTTGCGGTTTTGCCGGGATCACCCAGGTTACCGGGCCAGGCCAACTGGCAAAGATCGCGGCACGCTGCTGCTCATTCAATGCGCCATCATCAATATAAGGCGCTAGCTGGGCATAATCGGCAGCGATCAGGATCAGGCCTTTTTCCCACGGCCGTTGTTTCAAGGCCAACAGCTGTTTGACGGCCTGTTCGCTATCTGGGTCACACCCCAGACCGAATACCGCTTCTGTTGGATAGGCAATCACCTGCTGGTTTTCCAGCGCGGCAATAATAGGCGCGAATGAGGAAGTTTGTTCTGGGTTCATAGCTTGATTATTCTGAAATAGCGACGGGTTTTCCGCACAGTTTACTGGCGCAGCAAAGCGTTGGGCCTTTCGCCGTGCGCTTTTCCATCAGTAATGGATAGTGGCAGTAAGCACACTCACCGGCGACGGGTTTAAAATTAAGCACAAACTGACATTCCGGATAACGATCGCAAGAATGGAACACCTTGCCAAAGCGAGATTTGCGCTGCAGCAGTTGGCCTTGGCCACACTGAGGGCAGGCGATGCTGGTTTCATCCGGTTTGTCGATCACTTCGGTGTGATCGCAGTCAGGATAGTGGCTGCAACCGATAAACATGCCATAACGCCCCTGGCGTAACACCAGCGTTGCCTGGCATTTCGGGCATTGCTGGCCCTCAAGCACTTTGACAATATGGCCATCCGCCTGCGCTTTCAAAGGCCGAATATATTCGCACTGCGGATATTGAGAACAGCCGAGGAAGGGGCCGTGGCGACCACTGCGGATCACCAACTCGGCCCCGCATTCCGGACAGGGTTCATTTTGCCTCGCGGCAAAAATCGCTGGTTTTGTCATAACGTCTTCTATGCCTGTTACCTACTCAGTGCAGGTAACCTTCGTTTACTTCAAATAACAGTTCTTCCATCTGCTGATAGGCGCTCTCATATCCGGGGATATTGAACAACACCATCAGCACTACCCATTTCAGATCTTCGAGATCAAATTCCGTATTATCCAAAGCCATAACACGATCGATAACCATTTCACGGGTTTCGAGGTTCAATACCTGGATCTGTTCTAGGAACAGGAGAAAACCACGGCAACCGGCATCTAAACGCACGCTCTCTTCTTCGGTGTAGATCCGCATAGCCAGCGGATCGGCATCCATAAAATAAGGGGCATTCTCGCCTTCCTGGAGGTCTGCAAGCTTTTCGAGCCAATTCAACGCGTTGAAGATATCATCACGATCAAATCCTGCTTCGGTAAGATCGTCGGTCAAGGTATCCTGATCAACGTGCATCTCTGGCTCATTGTGGATATAGGTTTCAAACAAATACATGAGTACGTCGAACATGGCATGCCCTCCTTATTCGGACATAGCCGCCGGGTACAGCTGCGATCCAACCTGCTAACTCCAGATCGAGTAATTTGATTACCACCTCTGGCACAGGTTGGCCGGCACGTTCAGCGACGACGTCAACAGGTGTCACCTCATCTCCTACGTTAGCCAACACATCGGCAAATGGCAATTCAACTTCGGCCTCTGATGCAGAAATAGTTGTATTTTCGTTCACGGACAGCCATTGCAACCCACTTCCCAGCTGTTCTGCGATATCTTTTGGGCCGGTGACCAGGCTGGCCCCCTGCTGGATCAACCAATGAGATCCCTCGCTCATCGGGTTACCCAATGCCCCCGGCAGGGCAAACACTTCGCGCCCCTGTTCCAACGCGTAACGCGCAGTGATCAGCGACCCGCTACGCAGTGAAGCCTCTATGACCACCACGCCCGCACTTAACCCACTGATAATACGGTTGCGACGTGGAAAATGAGCCGCCAGCGGCAAATCGGTAGCCAGATGTTCGGAAATCACCGCTCCGCCCTGCTCAATGATTTGCTCGGCCAGCCGGCGATGGCGGCGTGGGTAGATATTTGCCAGGCCGCTGCCCAATACCGCAATGGTGACCCCTTCGGCCTCCAAGGTTGCACGGTGACAGATCCCGTCAATGCCAATCGCCAAGCCGCTGGTGATGGCGAAACCGCAATGCACCAACCCGCTGGCAAAGTAACTGCCCCACCGCTCGCCATAGTGGCTGAACTGGCGGCTACCCACCATGGCGATTTGCAGCTGTTGCAAAGCCTTTACAGCCCCCTGCACCATCAGTAATAACGGCGCGTCATCGATATGTGCCAAGAGTTCGGGAAACGCTGGCTCACCGTACCGCACCATCTGATTGCCCGGCTGCTCCAGCCACTTGAGCGTTGCCTTGAGATACTGCCCATGCCCACGCCGAAACTGCTTTTGCTGCTGGTCATTCAGCCCCAGAGGCTTAAGCAACCGATAAGGATCGCCGCCTTCGGCAATCAGGCGATCGATAATCTGGCTGGCTTGCAGTGCGTCGATCTTTGTCACCGCATGCATACGTAGAGCGATTTCTTCTGGCCCCATGGAGCATTCCCTCGCTGTAATTAGGGGATTACCAATTCGTGCAATTGGTCTGGGATGCTGTCAATCAGGCCAAGAAATGTCTAGAATAGAAGCTAATCACTGTTCATCACTCGGATACAGATCTTAAGATATATGTCAGTCTTGCAGGTATTACATTTCCCAGACGAGCGGCTACGCAAAATTGCGGCCCCGGTAAAAGAAGTCAATGCAGATGTCCAGCGCATCGTGGATGATATGTTTGAAACCATGTACGCAGAGGAAGGTATTGGCCTGGCTGCAACACAGGTCGATATTCATCAGCGCATTATCGTCATCGACGTTTCTGAAAACCGCGATCAACGCTTGGTGTTGATCAACCCGGAACTGCTGGAAAAAAGCGGTGAAACCGGTATCGAAGAAGGCTGCCTTTCTATCCCTGAGCAACGCGCCCTGGTGCCACGCGCAGAGAAAGTGAAGATCCGTGCCCTCAATCGTGAAGGACAACCTTTTGAGCTTGAGGCCGATGACCTGCTGGCAATCTGTATCCAGCACGAAATGGATCATCTGGTTGGCAAACTGTTTGTCGATTACCTGTCGCCGTTGAAACGCCAACGTATCCGTCAGAAACTGGAAAAAATGGCCAAGCTTGAAGCTCGCGCCTAACCGATCAGGAAATCAACGTGTCTGACTCTTTACGGATTATTTTTGCCGGAACCCCAGACTTTGCAGCGCGTCACCTAGACGCGCTGTTGTCATCTGGGCATCAGGTGGTCGGCGTCTTCACCCAGCCCGATCGCCCCGCAGGCCGTGGCAACAAGCTGACGCCAAGCCCGGTCAAGGTGCTGGCCGAACAGCATCAAATTCCCGTTTTCCAGCCTAAGTCACTGCGTCCGCAGGAGAATCAGCACCTGGTTGCCGATCTGAATGCGGACGTGATGGTGGTAGTAGCCTATGGCCTGATCCTGCCGAAAGCCGTGTTGGATATGCCACGCCTGGGCTGCATCAACGTTCATGGCTCTCTGCTGCCACGCTGGCGCGGTGCGGCACCGATCCAACGCGCTTTGTGGGCTGGCGATAGCGAAACTGGCGTAACCATCATGCAAATGGACGTGGGTCTCGATACCGGCGACATGATGCATAAAATTGCTTGCCCGATCGAAGCCACAGATACCAGTGCCAGCCTGTACAACAAGCTGGCAGAACTGGGGCCACAAGGGCTGCTGATCACTTTGCAGCAATTAGCGGCGGGTACGGTGCAGCGCGAAGTTCAAGACGAAGCGCTGGTGACCTACGCAGAAAAGCTGAGCAAAGAAGAAGCACGCCTGGACTGGAGCCTTTCCGCCGAACAGTTGGAACGCTGTATTCGTGCTTTTAACCCTTGGCCAATCAGCTATTTCACCATCGACGATCAACCGGTGAAAGTCTGGCAGGCAACCGTGCTGGCGGAAACCGCCAACGCAGAACCAGGTACTATCGTGCACGCCGACAAGCACGGCATTCAGGTGGCTACCGCGCAAGGTATTCTCAACCTCACGCAGCTCCAGCCTGCCGGTAAAAAACCGATGTCGGCACAAGATTTACTGAATTCTCGCCGCGAATGGTTCACGCCGGGCAACCGGTTATAAGCCACTCCCATTGCCCGGCCATTGTTGCCGGGCTGTTCGTTTCTTAATGCCGATCGTAATCCGCCTTAGCCTATGAAAAACAATTACAATCTCCGAAGCATTGCAGCCAAGGCCATCGGCCAGGTACTGGATCAAGGGCAGTCGCTCAGCACCATTTTGCCCGCATTACAAAAGAATATTTCTGACAAAGACCGTGGGCTATTGCAGGAACTCTGTTTTGGTACGCTGCGGGTGCTGCCGCAGCTCGAATGGTGCATCCAGCAGTTGATGGCAAAGCCCATGACCGGCAAACAGCGCCCTTTGCACTATTTGCTGATGGTTGGCCTGTATCAGCTACTGTATACCCGTATACCACCACACGCGGTATTAGCCGAAACGGTTGAAGGCGCGGTCGCCTTGAAGCGTCCACAGCTGAAGGGATTGATTAACGGGGTACTGCGCCAGTTCCAACGCCAGCAAGAAGAGCTGCTGGCACGTGCTGCCAATAACGAAAGCCGCTATCTGCATCCAAGCTGGTTGCTTAAACGCATCAAACTGGCTTATCCGGCACAGTGGGAGCAGATCGTTGATGCCAATAATCAGAAGCCGCCAATGTGGCTGCGCGTCAATCGTCTTCACCATACCCGTGAAGATTATCTGCAGCTTATGCAGCAGGCAGGTATTACCGCCGAGCCTCATGCGGAGTATCGCGACGCAGTTCGCTTACTGGCTCCGTGCCCAGTAACGGATTTGCCCGGTTTCTCCGAGGGCTGGGTAACGGTACAAGACGCCTCCGCTCAAGGTTGCGTTGATCTGTTGGATCCGCAAGACGGTGAGCAGATCCTCGATCTTTGTGCAGCCCCCGGCGGCAAAACGACCCATATTCTGGAGGCCGCTCCCAAAGCTCACGTGCTCGCCGTGGATATCGACGAACAGCGTTTAAGCCGGGTGAAAGAAAACCTGCAGCGCCTGCGCCAACATGCAGAAGTTCGCCAGGGTGATGGCCGTACCCCGCAAGAGTGGTGCGGTGACCAACAGTTCGACCGTATCCTGTTGGATGCCCCTTGCTCCGCCACCGGTGTTATTCGCCGCCACCCGGATATCAAATGGCTACGTCGTGACAGCGATATCACCGAACTGGCCGCTTTACAGAGTGAAATTCTGGAAGCTATCTGGCCACGCCTGAAATCCGGTGGCGTAATGGTTTATGCAACCTGCTCTATTCTGCCGCAGGAAAATAGCGAACAGATAGCCGCGTTCCTGCAACGTCACGGCGATGCCAAGCTGGTTGAAACCGGCGACACGCAATCACCAGGTAAACAGAATCTGCCTCATCCTGAGGATGGCGATGGTTTCTTTTACGCTAAGCTGATTAAAATATAACTGTTCAGGGAGCGCCTGCGGGCGTTCTCACCTTTCGGCCACGGCCGTCGCAGATCGAGCAGAGAAATCGATGAAAATAATTATTCTTGGCGCAGGGCAAGTTGGCGGAACACTGGCTGAAAACCTGGTGGGTGAAAATAACGATATCACCGTGGTTGATACCGACACCGGGCGCCTACGCCAGTTGCAAGACAAGTTTGACCTGCGCGTCGTCCAGGGGCACGGCTCCCATCCACGCGTATTACGTGAAGCCGGTGCCGAAGATGCCGATATGCTGGTTGCCGTCACTAACTCTGACGAAACCAATATGGTCGCCTGTCAGATCGCTTATACGCTGTTTAACACCCCGAATCGTATTGCACGGATCCGGGCGCCAGATTATATCCGTGAGTCCGAGAAGCTATTCCATCCGGAGGCGGTGCCCATCGACCACCTGATCTCGCCGGAGCAGTTGGTTATCGATTACATCTACAAGCTGATCGAATACCCTGGCGCCTTGCAGGTGGTGAACTTTGCCGACGGCAAGGTCAGCATCGCCGCGGTGAAGGCCTATTATGGCGGCCCACTGGTGGGAAATGCTCTGTCTGCCATGCGTGAGCATATGCCACATATCGATACTCGCGTGGCGGCAATTTTCCGTCATGACCGCCCGATCCGCCCACAAGGCTCTACTATTATCGAAGCTGGCGATGAGGTGTTCTTTGTTGCCGCATCACAGCATATCCGCGCGGTAATGAGTGAGCTGCAACGGCTCGAAAAGCCCTACAAACGCATCATGATCGTCGGTGGTGGTAACGTGGGTGCCGGACTGGCGCATCGGTTGGAAAAATCGTACAACGTGAAGCTGATTGAGAAAAACCAGCAACGTGCCGCCGAACTGGCAGAGCAACTGCACGATACCATCGTGTTTTACGGTGATGCCTCCGATCAGGAGCTGCTGGCCGAAGAGCATGTCGAGCAGGTAGACGTGTTTATCGCCATCACCAACGATGACGAAGCCAATATCATGTCTGCCATGCTGGCCAAACGTATGGGCGCCAAAAAGGTGATGGTATTGATCCAGCGCCGTGCCTATGTCGATCTGGTCCAGGGCAGCGTAATTGATATCGCAATTTCTCCGCAGCAGGCCACTATCTCCGCGCTGCTGGGCCACGTACGTAAAGCCGATATTGTCAGCGTCTCTTCGCTGCGCCGCGGCGTTGCCGAAGCCATTGAAGCGATTGCCCATGGCGATGAAAGCACCTCCAAGGTCGTAGGCCGTATGGTCGAAGAGATTAAGTTGCCACCAGGTACCACTATTGGCGCGATCGTGCGCGGCGATGATGTGATCATTGCCAACGGTAACAGCCGGATCCAGCAAGGTGACCACGTGATCATGTTTATTACCGATAAGAAATTTGTGCCAGACGTTGAGCGCCTGTTCCAACCAAGCCCGTTCTTCTTATAGATACTTAAATTATGCGAATGATTTTTTGATACATCCCAGTCGAGAATTAGGAAAAACAAAAAATTTTCCTATACTGATTGTGTCAAAGGGGAATTGCTTTGTTAAAATTGCGTTACTAATTTTTTGAGGGGTGTTCTGATGGGTATGTTAAAAGAGTTCCGCGAATTTGCCATGCGTGGCAACGTGGTCGATCTGGCAGTGGGTGTGATCATTGGTGCGGCATTCGGTAAAATCGTTTCTTCTCTGGTTGCCGACATCATCATGCCACCTTTGGGGCTGCTGATCGGTGGCGTTGATTTCAAACAGTTCCATCTGGTACTGCGTGAAGCCAAAGATAATGTCCCAGCGGTAGTGATGAACTATGGCTCCTTCCTGCAGAATATCTTTGATTTCGTGATCGTCGCCTTTGCGATCTTTATGGCCATCAAGTTGATGAACAAAATGCGCCGTAAAGAAGTTGAAGAGCCTGCCGCACCGCCTGCGCCAACCGCAGAAGAGAAGCTGCTGACAGAAATCCGCGATCTGCTGAGTCAGCAACAGCAACCCAAGCTGTAATTCACCGCTTATAACGCTAAAAGCCATCTTTCAAGATGGCTTTTTTGTGGCTTAAAACCAGAAGGCCAGTGGTAAATTGTCGTTGGGCAATTTACCACTGGCCTCCCAGTTACCGCCTTTTGCATGTTTGTCTTTACGCCGGTAGCTACCTTTCCCTTTACTGTTCTTTTCTACCCGTTGGCGGAAAAGAGGATCGTGTAGCAACGCCTCAATGGCATTGTCCTGGATCTTGCCTTTGGTATGACGATATTGAGTCATTTTGGTCTTCCTGTTGGTTGGTGATAATAAACGCGCCGATAATACTGCTGGCCAGATAAAAATTAAAGCCCTATACGCCGTTAAACCGCACTTTTGGCTTTCTCTTCGCTGGCTCCCTGCTCCAAAGCCTCCAGAATCGAGCAATAGTTACTGGTGTGCTCGCTACCACAGCAGGCATCGCTGAGCCTTTTCAGCGACTCACGCATTCTGGTTAACTCGGTCAGTTTGCTTTCAACCTCATGCAGCCGCGCATCAACGATAGACTTCGACTCTTCGCAGGTATGATGCTCTGGATCCACACGGATCGACAGCAACTCGGCGATAGTTTCCAGCGTGAAGCCCAGCTGCTTGGCATAGCGGATAAAACGCAGGCGCTGTAAGTCCTGATCGCTATACAGCCGATAGCCGCCTTCGGTACGAACGTGGTGATCCATCATGCCTTGCTTCTCGTAATAGCGCACCGTATCTGGCGTTACGTCAGCCAACTTGGCTAATTGCCCAATTTTGAACATCATGACTTCTCCGTGTTGCACTTATCACTGATAGCCTGAGCATAGCGGATGTGGGGAAGGATCTTAAGCATTGCAGGGAGAGGAAAGCACATTTGGCTAGCTACAGACGTAAAAAAACCGGGCAAGCCCGGTTTTTTTACGCTTCCACAGATTACTCTGCAGTTGCTACTTCTGCTTGAGACTCAGCACGATCAACCAGCTCGATGTATGCCATCGGCGCGTTGTCGCCTGCGCGGAAGCCACACTTCAGAATGCGAGTGTAACCACCGGCACGGCTCGCAAAACGCGGGCCTAGCTCGTTAAACAGTTTTGCCACGATCTCGTTATCACGAGTACGGGCGAATGCCAGACGACGATTAGCAACGCTGTCGGTCTTGGCAAGAGTAATCAGCGGCTCAACAACGCGACGCAGCTCTTTCGCTTTTGGCAGGGTCGTCTTGATGATCTCATGACGAACCAAAGAGCCGGCCATGTTACGGAACATAGCCTGGCGATGGCTGCTGTTACGGTTCAGTTGACGACCACTCTTACGATGGCGCATGACCTTATCCTTCTCAGTAAAACCTTAACCTGTGATCCGGTTACTCGTCAGCAATGCTAGCCGGTGGCCAATTTTCCAGGCGCATGCCCAGAGAAAGTCCACGGGAAGCCAGCACGTCTTTAATCTCAGTAAGAGATTTTTTACCCAGGTTAGGCGTTTTCAACAGCTCAACCTCGGTACGCTGTACCAGATCACCGATGTAGTGGATAGCTTCTGCCTTAAGGCAGTTAGCAGAGCGGACAGTCAATTCCAGATCGTCAACAGGGCGCAGCAGGATCGGATCGAACTCTGGTTTCTCTTCTTTCACTTCCGGCTGACGTACATCACGTAGGTCAACGAAAGCTTCCAGTTGTTCAGCCAGAATGGTTGCCGCACGGCGGATCGCCTCTTCAGGATCGATCGTGCCATTGGTTTCCATCTCGATGACCAGCTTGTCCAGGTCGGTACGCTGTTCTACACGCGCTGCTTCAACATTGTAGGCAATACGCTCTACAGGGCTATAGCAGGCGTCAACCAACAGACGACCAATCGGGCGCTCATCTTCTTCCGAATGAATTCGGGCAGAAGCCGGCACATAACCACGACCGCGCTGAACTTTGATACGCATGCTGATAGCAGCGTTCTCATCGGTCAGGTGGCAGATAACGTGCTGCGGCTTGACGATTTCGACATCACCATCATGGGTAATGTCGGCAGCGGTCACAGGGCCAATGCCAGATTTATTCAGGGTAAGAATAACTTCATCTTTCCCTTGAACTCTCACCGCCAGCCCTTTCAGGTTGAGCAAGATCTCCAGGATATCTTCCTGTACGCCTTCTTTGGTGCTGTACTCATGTAGTACACCATCAATCTCAACCTCGGTCACCGCGCAACCCGGCATAGATGAAAGCAGAATACGGCGCAGTGCGTTGCCAAGAGTATGGCCAAAGCCACGCTCTAACGGCTCAAGGGTCACCTTGGCGTGCGTCGAACTGACTTGCTCGATATCTACCAGGCGCGGTTTTAGAAACTCTGTCACAGAACCCTGCATTGTGTCCTCTCTTTGAAACTCAAGCCTTACTTGGAGTAAAGCTCGACGATCAGGTGTTCGTTAATGTCGGCGGACAGATCGGTACGTTCAGGAATACGTTTGAACACACCTTCCATCTTCGCAGCATCAACTTCCAGCCAAGTCGGCTTTTCACGCTGCTCAGCCAGCTCCAGAGAAGCCTTAACACGAGACTGCTTTTTAGCTTTCTCGCGGATGCTGACTACGTCATTCGGAGATACCTGATAAGAAGCGATGTTAACAACGCGACCATTTACCATAACGGCTTTATGGCTAACCAGCTGACGTGATTCTGCACGAGTGGCGCCGAAGCCCATACGGTAAACTACGTTGTCCAGACGACCTTCCAGAAGGGTCAACAGGTTTTCACCGGTGTTGCCTTTCAGGCGGGTTGCTGCTTTGTAATAGTTACGGAACTGACGCTCCAGAACACCGTACATACGGCGAACTTTTTGCTTTTCACGTAACTGTACACCGTAGTCAGACAGACGCGGTTTACGCGCACCGTGTTGACCAGGTGGCTGTTCAATTTTGCACTTTGAATCTATCGCGCGAACGCCAGACTTCAGGAACAGGTCTGTGCCCTCGCGGCGGCTAAGCTTGAGCTTAGGACCCAAATATCTTGCCATTTTCTTTCTCCAACAATCCGAAAAGCAGGGGCGTTACACGCGACGCTTTTTCGGTGGACGACAACCGTTATGAGGAATCGGAGTCACATCGGTAATATTAGTGATGCGGAAACCAGCCGCGTTCAGAGCGCGGATAGTAGACTCACGACCAGGACCAGGTCCTTTGACCATAACTTCCAGGTTCTTGATACCGTATTCTTTAACTGCGTCAGCACAACGCTCGGCTGCAACCTGAGCTGCAAACGGAGTTGACTTACGAGAACCACGGAAACCGGAACCACCGGCTGTTGCCCAACCCAAAGCATTACCCTGACGATCGGTAATAGTCACAATGGTGTTGTTGAAAGAAGCATGGATATGAGCCACGCCGTCAGAGACTTGTTTTCTTACACGCTTACGTGTACGAACAGGTGCCTTTGCCATTATTCAATCACCCCGATTATTTCTTGATCGGTTTACGCGGACCCTTACGGGTACGTGCGTTGGTCTTAGTACGCTGACCGCGAACTGGCAGACCACGACGATGGCGTAAACCACGGTATGTACCAAGATCCATCAGACGCTTGATGCTCAGGGTAACTTCACGACGCAAATCACCTTCAACAGTGAATTTGGCAACTGCTTCACGCAGTTGTTCAATTTGCTCTTCAGACAGCTCACTGATCTTAACATTTTCAGCAATACCCGTCTCAGCACAGATAGACTGTGAACGAGTTTTGCCGATTCCGAAGATCGACGTTAACGCGATAACGGTATGTTTATGATCAGGAATGTTAATGCCTGCTATACGGGCCACTATGCACTCCTACTAATTTTTACGGCAACACCATTCTGAAAAGCCCGTTTTCAGGATACTCAAATAATGTTGCAGCTACATACAAAAGATTGGCTGGCTAATCTAGCCAGCTCAACCCAACTTTGCAAGAAAAATATGCGAGATAATCAGCCTTGACGCTGTTTATGCTTCGGCTCGGCGCTGCAAATCACACGAACGACACCGTTACGCTTAACGATTTTGCAGTTACGACATAATTTCTTGACGGAAGCACGAACTTTCATTTTTACTCTCCGTAACTTCTCAAACGCACCAGATTAGCGGTTATAGCCTTTCAGGTTTGCTTTCTTCAATGCAGACTCGTACTGACTTGACATCATCAGAGTTTGCACTTGAGCCATAAAGTCCATGATGACGACAACAACGATCAGTAGCGAGGTACCACCAAAGTAGAATGGTACTTTCATTGCATCACGCATGAACTCCGGGATCAGGCAGATGAAAGTAATGTACATCGCGCCCACCAGGGTTAAACGCGTCATCACTTTATCGATATATTTCGCCGTTTGCTCTCCCGGACGAATTCCTGGTACGAAGGCACCGGACTTCTTCAGGTTATCTGCTGTTTCACGCGGGTTGAAAACCAACGCCGTGTAGAAGAAACAGAAGAAGATGATTGCAGACGCATAGAGTAACACATAAAGCGGTTGTCCAGGCTGCAAATACAGCGAAATCGTTGTCAGCCAGTTCCAACCGGTACCGCCCCCAAACCATGATGCAATCGTGGCAGGGAACAGAATAATGCTGGAAGCGAAGATTGCCGGGATTACCCCTGCCATGTTCACTTTCAACGGTAAGTGTGTGCTCTGTGCTGCGTAAACACGACGACCCTGTTGACGTTTCGCATAGTTAACGACGATACGACGTTGACCACGTTCAATGAAAACAACGAAGAAGGTTACTGCAAACACTAATACTGCAACCAACAGCAACAAGAGGAAGTGCAGGTCGCCTTGCCGAGCTTGCTCAATAGTATGGCCAACAGCCGGCGGAAGACCCGCCACAATACCCGCGAAGATAATGATTGAGATACCGTTACCGATACCACGCTCAGTAATCTGCTCGCCCAGCCACATCAGGAACATTGTCCCGGTAACCAGACTCACAACCGCAGTAAAGTAGAACGCAAAGCCTGGGTTTAACACCAGGCCCTGCATACCAGGCATATTCGGCAGACCGGTAGCAATACCGATCGACTGGAATATGGCCAACACCAGCGTACCGTAGCGGGTGTACTGGCTAATCTTGCGACGGCCAGCCTCCCCTTCTTTCTTGATTTCCGCCAACGCTGGATGAACCACCGTCAGTAACTGGATAATGATCGAGGCCGAAATGTACGGCATGATCCCCAGAGCAAAAATAGAAGCACGGCTGAGAGCACCACCAGAGAACATGTTAAACATTTCAATGATGGTGCCTCTCTGCTGTTCGAGCAGTTTGGCAAGCACAGTGGCATCGATACCAGGAATCGGAATGAAAGAGCCAATGCGGAAAACAATCAGCGCGCCGATAACAAACAAAAGTCTGCGCTTCAGCTCACCGAGTCCGCCTTTAGCACTTTGAAAATCTAATCCTGGTTGCTTAGCCATCAGCTTACTTATTCCTCAATTTTACCGCCAGCAGCCTCGATAGCAACACGAGCGCCTTTGGTGACACGCAGACCACGCAGGGTAACCGGACGAGTGATTTCGCCAGAAAGCATAACTTTCGCGAACTCGATCTGGGTACCAACAACGTTAGCGGCTTTCAGCGTGTTCAGGTCGATTACGTCGCCTTCTACAAGAGCCAGTTCAGACAGACGAACTTCTGCCGTGATCATAGCTTTGCGAGAGGTGAAGCCGAATTTCGGCAAACGACGATATAAAGGCATCTGACCACCTTCAAACCCACGACGTACGCCACCGCCAGAACGTGAGTTCTGACCTTTGTGACCACGACCGGCGGTTTTACCCAGGCCAGAACCAATACCACGACCTACACGCTTAGGCGCATGCTTGGCACCTTCAGCCGGAGACAGAGTATTTAAACGCATCTGTTACTCCTCAACCTTAACCATGTAGGAAACCAGGTTGATCATACCGCGTACAGCAGGAGTATCCTCGCGCTCTACGGTGTGACCAATACGACGCAGACCCAGACCGAGCAGTGTAGCTTTATGCTTCGGCAGACGGCCAATGGAGCTGCGAACTTGTGTAACTTTGATAGTCTTAGCCATGGTCAATTACCCCAGAATGTCTGCAACGGATTTACCACGCTTGGCAGCGACCATTTCAGGAGACTTCATATTAGCCAAAGCGTCGATAGTTGCACGAACCACGTTGATCGGGTTGGTGGAACCATAAGCTTTAGCCAGTACGTTGTGCACCCCAGCAACTTCGAGAACGGCGCGCATTGCACCACCCGCGATGATACCGGTACCTTCATGAGCTGGCTGCATGAACACACGGGAACCCGTATGAGCACCTTTAACAGGGTGCTGCAGGGTGCCGCCGTTCAGCGCGACATTCATCATGTTGCGACGGGCTTTTTCCATCGCTTTCTGGATCGCTGCTGGAACTTCGCGTGCTTTGCCGTAGCCAAAACCAACGCGACCGTTACCATCACCAACTACTGTCAGTGCGGTAAAGCTGAAAATACGGCCACCTTTTACGGTTTTAGATACGCGGTTTACCGCGATCAGCTTTTCCTGCAGTTCGCCAGCTTGTTTTTCGATGTGAGCCATCTTAAACCTCTTCCTTAGAACTGAAGGCCAGCTTCACGGGCAGCATCTGCCAGTGCCTGGACTCGACCATGATATTGGAAACCGGAACGGTCAAAGGATACTTTCGCAATCCCTTTTTCCAACGCGCGCTCAGCCAGAGCTTTACCTACGGCTGCTGCTGCGTCTTTGTTACCGGAGTACTTCAATTGCTCAGTGATAGCTTTTTCTAAAGTAGAAGCGGCTACCAGAACTTCAGAACCATTTGGAGCAATGACCTGTGCGTAAATGTGACGCGGGGTACGATGTACCACCAGGCGGGTTGCACCCAGTTCTTTGAGCTTACGGCGTGCGCGGGTCGCACGACGGATACGAGCAGATTTCTTATCCATAGTGTTACCTTACTTCTTCTTAGCCTCTTTGGTACGCACGACTTCGTCGGCGTAACGGACACCCTTGCCTTTATAAGGCTCAGGACGGCGGTAGGCACGCAGATCTGCAGCAACCTGGCCAATAACCTGCTTATCAGCGCCTTTCAGCACGATTTCAGTTTGGCTTGGGCATTCAGCAGTAATACCTGCTGGCAGCTGGTGATCGATTGGGTGAGAGAAGCCCAGGGCTAAATTCACCACGTTGCCTTTAACAGCAGCACGATAACCAACACCTACCAGTTGAAGCTTCTTGGTGAAACCTTCGGTAACACCGACAACCATTGCGTTCAGCAGAGCGCGCGTGGTACCCGCTTGGGCCCATGCGTTAGCAAAACCTTCGCGTGGTGCGAAAGTCAGTGCGTTAGCTTCTTGCTTCACTTCAACGGCGTCATGGACTGTACGAGTCAGCTCGCCGTTCTTACCCTTAACCGAAATAACCTGACCGTTGAGTTTTACCTCTACGCCGGCAGGAATGACGACGGGTGCTTTTGCAACACGAGACATTCTTTCCTCCCGAATTAAGCTACGTAGCAGATAATCTCGCCACCAAGACCAGCTTGGCGAGCTGCACGATCGGTCATAACACCTTTAGAGGTAGAGATAACA
This sequence comes from Serratia sp. ASV30, assembly GCF_016428815.1. Classification (NCBI taxonomy): domain Bacteria; kingdom Pseudomonadati; phylum Pseudomonadota; class Gammaproteobacteria; order Enterobacterales; family Yersiniaceae; genus Serratia; species Serratia sp. ASV30. The sequence continues at coordinate 16,959 of NZ_JAELTL010000066.1, forward strand.
GCGATACCCAGACCGGCCATAACTTTTGGCAGTGCATCTTTTTTCTTGTAGATGCGCAGACCTGGACGACTGATACGCTGAATGCTTTCTACCACTGCCTTACCCTGGAAGTACTTCAGTACCAGTTCCAGAACAGGCTTGGTGTCGCCTTCAATTTTGAAATCTTCAATAAAACCTTCTTCCTTCAGCACGTTGGCAATTGCCACTTTCAGCTTGGAGGAAGGCATGGTGACCGCAACTTTGTTCGCGGCTTGACCGTTACGGATACGGGTCAGCATATCCGCGATCGGATCTTGCATGCTCATCTGTCTTTACTCCCGTGATTCAATTGGTAATTACCAGCTAGCCTTTTTCAAGCCTGGTACTTCACCGCGCATAGCGGCTTCACGTAGCTTGATACGGCTCAACCCGAATTTGCCCACATAACCATGTGGACGGCCAGTTTGACGGCAGCGTTTACGCTGACGAGACGGGCTGGAATCACGCGGCAGAGACTGGAGCTTGAGAACAGCATCCCAACGATCTTCGTCAGAAGAGTTCACACCAGAAATGATAGCTTTCAATTCCTCGCGTTTAGCGCGGTACTTGTCAGCCAGTTTCACGCGAACGACTTCGCGTGCTTTCATTGATTGCTTAGCCATCAGTAACCCTGCCTTACTTGCGGAACGGGAAGTTAAAAGCAGCCAACAGCGCGCGGCCTTCATCATCAGATTTCGCAGAAGTGGTAATGGTAATATCCAAACCACGAACGCGATCGACTTTGTCGTAGTCGATTTCTGGGAAGATGATTTGCTCACGCACACCCATGCTGTAGTTACCACGGCCATCGAATGACTTGGCGGACAAGCCACGGAAGTCACGGATACGTGGAACAGCAATGGAAATCAGACGCTCAAAGAACTCCCACATGCGTTCGCCACGCAGAGTTACTTTACAGCCGATCGGATAGCCCTGGCGGATTTTGAAGCCTGCAACAGATTTGCGTGCTTTGGTGATGAACGGCTTTTGACCGGAGATAGCTGCCAAGTCAGCTGCTGCATTATCCAGCAGTTTCTTGTCAGCGATCGCTTCACCAACACCCATATTCAGGGTGATCTTCTCGACCCGAGGGACTTGCATGACAGAGTTGTAATCAAACTGAGACATCAGTTGTTTGACTACCTCGTCTTTGTAGTAATCATGCAGTTTCGCCATCGTCATACTCCAAATTACTTGATAGTTTCGCTATTTGATTTGAAGAAACGGACTTTTTTGCCGTCTTCGAATCTAAAGCCTACACGGTCAGCCTTACCGGTAGCCGAGTTGAACAGCGCAATGTTGGAAACCTGAATAGCAGCTTCTTTTTCAACAATGCCACCTGGTTGGTTCAGGGCCGGGACCGGCTTCTGATGTTTCTTAACCAGGTTGATACCTTCAACAATGACCTTACCAGCAGACAGGACATTTTTTACTTTACCGCGTTTACCTTTGTCTTTCCCGGTAAGCACGATAACTTCGTCATCACGACGGATTTTCGCTGCCATGGTTCGCTCCTTAGAGTACTTCTGGTGCCAGAGAGATAATTTTCATGAACTTCTCATTACGCAGTTCACGAGTTACCGGCCCAAAAATACGCGTACCGATAGGTTGCTCGCTGTTATTGTTTAAAATAACGCATGCATTACCATCGAAGCGAATGACAGAACCGTCCGGGCGACGTACACCCTTCTTGGTGCGCACCACTACCGCCTTCAGCACATCGCCTTTCTTCACCTTACCGCGAGGAATTGCTTCCTTGATGGTAATTTTGATGACGTCGCCGATGCCTGCGTAGCGACGGTGCGAGCCACCTAGAACCTTGATACACATTACGCGACGTGCACCGGAGTTGTCGGCCACGTTCAGCATAGTCTGTTCTTGGATCATGTTAGTGCTCCGCTAATGTCAACTACAACTTTAGGACCCATTACTAGGTCGTTGAAAAGCCCCATAACCGAGGGCGCAGCATTATAACACCGCTTCCAGAGTATGGGTAGAAAAAATAAACGGCTCACTTTCTGAGCCGTTTATTAAGTTAGAGTCAGCTACTCTATTACAGAATCGCTTTATCTACAATGCGAACCAACGTCCATGACTTAGTCTTGGACAGTGGACGGCATTCGCGGATTTCTACCACGTCGCCGATACCACATTCGTTGTTCTCATCATGTACATGCAGCTTAGTCGTACGCTTGATGAATTTCCCGTAGATCGGGTGCTTCACCGTACGTTCGATAGCAACAACCATGGATTTCTCCATTTTGTCACTAACAACACGACCTTGCAGAGTACGGATAATATCAGTCATTTTACGCACCCGCCTTTTCAGTCAGTAAAGTCTTAACGCGTGCGACATTACGACGCACTTGTTTCAACAGGTGAGTTTGTTGCAGTTGGCCACTCGCCGCCTGCATGCGTAAGTTGAATTGCTCACGCAGCAGGTTGAGCAGCTCAGTGTTCAGCTCTTCAACACTTTTTTCACGCAGCTCTTGTGCTTTCATTACATCACCGTCTTAGTTACAAAGGTGGTTTTGATCGGCAGTTTAGCTGCTGCCAGCTTGAACGCTTCACGGGCGACTTCTTCTGGAACGCCGTCCATTTCGTACAGGACTTTGCCAGGTTGGATCAGGGCAACCCAATATTCCACGTTACCCTTACCTTTACCCATACGCACTTCAAGAGGCTTCTCGGTGATTGGTTTGTCCGGGAATACACGGATCCAAATCTTACCTTGACGCTTCACTGCACGAGTCATTGCACGACGAGCTGCTTCGATTTGACGAGCAGTCAGACGGCCACGGCCAACAGCTTTCAGACCGAAAGTGCCGAAGCTAACATCCGTACCTTGCGCCAGACCACGGTTGCGGCCCTTGTGCACCTTACGGAATTTTGTACGCTTTGGTTGTAACATCAGCGACTCTCCTTACTTGCGGCCTTTACGCTGCTGCTTTTTAGGTTGAGCAGCCGGTTCCGGTTGTTCAACTGCAGCCATACCACCCAGGATCTCACCTTTGAAGATCCATACCTTAACGCCGATTACACCATAAGTGGTGTGCGCTTCAGATGTGTTGTAATCGATATCCGCACGCAGTGTATGCAACGGAACACGACCTTCACGGTACCATTCGGTACGCGCGATTTCAGCACCGCCAAGACGGCCGCTTACTTCAACTTTGATACCTTTAGCGCCAAGACGCATTGCGTTCTGTACAGCACGCTTCATAGCACGACGGAACATAACACGACGTTCCAGCTGTGAAGTGATGCTGTCAGCAACCAATTTTGCGTCCAGTTCCGGTTTACGGACTTCGGCGATGTTAATTTGCGCAGGAACGCCAGCGATATCCGCTACGACCTTACGCAGTTTTTCGACATCTTCACCTTTCTTGCCGATAACGATGCCAGGACGAGCGGTGTGAATAGTCACACGGATGCTCTTCGCTGGACGCTCGATAACGATGCGAGAAACGGAAGCTTTCGCCAGTTCTTTAGTCAAGAATTGGCGAACTTTAAAGTCGCTGTCCAGGTTGTCAGCGAATTCTTTGGTATTCGCATACCAAGTAGAGTTCCAAGGTTTGACAATACCCAGGCGAATACCATTAGGATGTACTTTCTGACCCATTGCTAGTCTCCAGAGTCTCAGCGATCGGACACAACCACAGTAATGTGGCTGGTGCGCTTCAGGATGCGATCTGCACGACCTTTTGCACGAGGCATAATGCGCTTCATGCTTGGGCCTTCGTCTACGAAGATTTTCGTGACTTTCAGATCATCGATGTCAGCGCCATCGTTGTGTTCTGCGTTAGCAATGGCAGACTCCAGCACTTTCTTGACCAGACCAGCAGCTTTCTTGTTGGTGTAGGCCAGAGTTTCCAGAGCTTGCGACACTTTCTTACCGCGGATCAGGTCTGCAACAAGGCGAACCTTCTGAGCAGAAGAACGAGCGTGGCGATGTTTAGCGATAGTTTCCATCTCTTCCTCCTACCTTAGCGCTTTTTAGCTTTTTTATCAGCCGCATGGCCGCGATAAGTACGAGTCGGCGCGAATTCACCCAGTTTGTGACCGACCATTTCATCGGAAACAAATACTGGTACGTGCTGACGACCATTATGGACAGCGATGGTCAAACCGATCATGTTAGGAAAGATCGTTGAACGACGGGACCAAGTGCGCAAAGGCTTCTTGTCACCGCTTTCCACCGCTTTCTCTACCTTCTTCAGCAAGTGCAGGTCAATAAAAGGACCTTTCTTGAGAGAACGTGGCATGGCTTATCCTCTAATTATTTTTTACTACGGCGACGTACGATGAACTTGTCAGTACGCTTGTTGCTACGGGTCTTCTTACCTTTGGTCTGAACGCCCCACGGAGTTACCGGGTGCTTACCAAAGTTACGACCTTCACCACCACCGTGCGGGTGATCGACTGGGTTCATCGCCGTACCGCGAACGGTAGGACGAATACCACGCCAACGTGCAGCACCTGCTTTACCCAGAACGCGAAGCATATGTTCAGCGTTACCGACTTCACCCAGGGTGGCGCGGCAATCAACTGGAACTTTACGCATTTCGCCAGAGCGCAGACGCAGAGTTACGTAGGAACCATCACGTGCGACGATCTGAACGTAGGCACCAGCAGAACGAGCCAGCTGGCCGCCTTTACCTGGTTTCATTTCTACGTTATGAACCGTTGAACCTACTGGGATGTTGCGCATAGGCAGGGTGTTACCCGCTTTGATTGCAGCATCAACACCAGATTGGATCTGGTCACCAGCTTTCAGGCCTTTTGGCGCCAGGATATAACGGCGTTCGCCGTCTTTGTACAGAACCAGCGCGATGTTCGCGGAACGGTTCGGATCGTACTCCAGACGCTCAACCACAGCAGGGATACCATCTTTGTTGCGTTTGAAGTCAACCAGACGATAATGTTGCTTGTGGCCACCACCGATATGACGGGTGGTGATACGGCCATTGTTGTTACGACCACCGCTTTTGCTCAGTTTCTCAAGCAGCGGGGCATAAGGTTTACCCTTGTGCAGCTCAGGGTTAACCACTTTAACAACGTGGCGACGACCCGGAGATGTAGGTTTACATTTAACAATTGCCATTGTTCTTACTCCTCCGACTTACTCTGCGCCGCCGATGAAGTCCAAGTTCTGGCCTTCCTTCAGGGTGACGTAAGCTTTTTTCCAGTCGCTACGACGACCAACACGCTGACCTTGACGCTTCACTTTCCCTTTTACTACCAGGGTGTTAACGTCTTCGACTTCGACTTCAAACAGTTTCTGCACTGCAGCTTTAATTTCTGCTTTGGTCGCGTCTTTGGCAACTTTGAGTACGATGGTGTTGCTTTTTTCCATCGCAGCGGATGCTTTTTCAGATACGTGCGGTGCACGCAGCACTTTCAGCAAACGTTCTTCACGGATCATGCCAGCATCTCCTCAACTTGCTTCACAGCATCAGCAGTCATAACCACTTTGTCGAAGGCGATCAGGCTAACTGGGTCGATACCTGCTACATCGCGCACGTCAACCTTGTACAGGTTACGAGCTGCCAGGAACAGATTCTCATCCAGTTCACCGGTCACGATCAGCACATCTTCCAGGGCCATATCTTTCAGTTTCTGTGCCAGCAGCTTAGTTTTAGGCGCTTCTACAGAGAACTTCTCGACAACGATCAGACGATCTTGACGTACCAGTTCGGACAGGATGCTTTTCAGCGCGCCGCGGTACATCTTTTTGTTTACTTTCTGACTGTGGTCTTGTGGCTTCGCAGCGAAGGTTACACCACCAGAACGCCAGATCGGGCTCTTTACAGTGCCTGAACGCGCACGGCCTGTACCTTTCTGGCGCCACGGTTTTTTACCGGAACCAGTCACTTCAGCACGGGTCTTCTGAGCACGGGTACCTTGACGGGCACCTGCTGCATAAGCAACAACAACCTGGTGTACCAGCGCTTCGTTGAAATCACGACCGAAGGTAGTTTCGGAAACAGTCAGCGCGCTTTGCGCGTCTTTCAATACTAATTCCATTGCTATCCCCTTACGCCTTCACAGCTGGTTTAACGATCAGGTTGCCACCGGTTGCGCCCGGTACAGCACCCTTAACCAGCAGCAGGTTGCGCTCAGCGTCAACACGTACTACGTCCAGGCTTTGAACGGTTACACGCTCGTCACCCAGGTGGCCAGCCATTTTCTTGCCTTTGAACACTTTGCCCGGAGTCTGGTTCTGACCGATAGAACCCGGAACGCGGTGAGACAAGGAGTTACCGTGGGTTGCATCCTGAGTACGGAAGTTCCAGCGCTTTACAGTGCCAGCAAAACCTTTACCTTTGGAAGTACCGGTAACATCGACTTTTTTAACGTCAGCGAAGATTTCTACGCTGATTTCTTGACCTGCAGCGAACTCTTGACCTTCTTCAAGGCGGAATTCCCACAGACCACGGCCAGCTTCGACGCCAGCTTTAGCGAAATGACCCGCTTCCGGTTTGGTCACACGGTTAGCTTTTTTGCTACCGGTAGTGACCTGAATGGCACGGTATCCGTCGTTGTCCAGGTCTTTAACCTGAGTCACGCGGTTCGCTTCAATTTCAATCACGGTTACTGGGATAGAAACGCCATCTTCAGTGAAGATACGAGTCATGCCCACTTTTTTACCGACTAAACCAATCATTGTTTCAACCTCTCAATCGTCAATGACCTGATTAACCCAGGCTGATCTGCACGTCTACACCGGCAGCCAGATCCAGACGCATCAGAGCATCAACGGTTTTCTCAGTTGGCTCAACGATGTCAACCAGACGCTTGTGAGTGCGGATCTCGTACTGATCACGCGCGTCTTTGTTGACGTGCGGGGAGATCAGAACGGTAAAGCGCTCTTTGCGAGTTGGCAGCGGGATCGGACCACGGACTTGCGCACCAGTGCGCTTGGCAGTCTCGACGATTTCCGCAGTTGATTGATCGATCAGACGATGATCAAACGCTTTCAGGCGGATACGGATTCTTTGGTTCTGCATGAGACCAGAGCTCCAATTATTTATAAACGTAAATAATTACTCCTCACACCCATTTCGATTGATGGGGGAGTGTAATCGTCAACATATAACCCCCATATCGGGAGTATTGTTCGAAGGGCAAAACGTTCTTGCCAATCGACTGATTCGCTAAAATCAGGCTTACCAAGATTAGGTAAGCCCGCGCATTATACGCAAACCAGGCCAGGTTGCAAGCCACGGATGGAAATATGCTCAGAATGAGCGGTATTTAATGAGTTCCCCCCCCCTCCCCCGACCCTCTCCTTTAGTGATAGGGAGCCGAACGGCACTATTGGCAAGTGCAGGAGATAATCTGTAACGGGAGAATGTGAGGGCTGTTATGGCGTTAAAGCTGATCTGTAATAGTGGAATATAAAGGAAGAATGTCTCAGTTAAGTTACAGCACGGACTGTCCCTCTCCCTGTGGGAGAGGGTTTGGGGGGCATTCAGTCTTTGCGTTCCAGCACTTGCGCCTGGCAATAGTTTTGGATGCCAAGCCGCTCAATCAAGCTCAGCTCAGTCTCCAACCAGTCGATATGCCCTTCCTCATCGGCCAAGACTTCTTTCATCAGATCGCGGCTGACGTAATCATGGATAGAGTCGGCATAGGCGATACCTTCCCGCAGGTTCTTGGCGCCGCCCAGCTCCAGGGCCAAATCAGACCTCAGCATCTCTTCGACATCTTCGCCGATATTCAGCTTGCCGAGATCTTGCAGGTTCGGTAACCCCTCAAGGAACAGGATACGCTCGATGTAGCGATCGGCATGTTTCATCTCATCGATCGACTCGTGATATTCCTTCTCATTGAGACGCATCAGGCCCCAATTTTTGAACATACGCGCGTGCAGGAAGTATTGATTGATGGCAACCAGCTCGTTACCGAGCAGCTTGTTGAGGTGAGCAATGATCTTTTTATCGCCTTTCATAGGTAAATCCTCCTGGGCAGTTCTAAAAGTGTAGAAGCTGCGGGCCAAGAGTCAAAAAATAACCCTACTATTTATTAGGCGACTTCATGCATATGAATCAGGGTTGCGCGTTCCTCCACCATAATTTGCCTTGCCTGACGAATGCATTTACCGCAGTCAGTTCCAATCGGCACCAGCTCACGCAGTTGCTTCATGGTATGGGGATTGTGCTGACGCACCGCCTTACGGATCGCTTTGTCAGACACAGCATTACACAGACATACGTACATAGAGAGACTCACTTCTTAACCGATGCAGTAAGTCTAAATAAGAATCGTTTTTATTTCAATTAAGATTGGTAAAAAATTGTATAAAAAAAGGGCACCGAAGTGCCCTCTTTTAGTGCTTATAAATTATTCGCGATTAAGCGATAACTTTAGCAACAACGCCCGCACCTACAGTACGGCCGCCTTCACGGATTGCGAAACGCAAGCCTTGGTCCATCGCGATTGGGTGGATCAGGGTAACAACCATGTTCACGTTATCGCCTGGCATTACCATCTCTACGCCTTCTGGCAGTTCGATGG
>NZ_JAELTL010000067.1:0-24133 GCF_016428815.1 Serratia sp. ASV30
CCCCCCCCCCCCCCCCCCCCCCCCCCCCCCCCCCCCCCCCCCCCCCCCCCCCCCTTTTCAAGCAGAAGACGGCATACGCGATGATACCTCCTGTCTCGTGGGCTCGGAGATGTGTATAAGAGACAGGGGATAACCTCAGCCGTGATCAAAGCATTCACTTTATTATATTGATAGGCCGTTATCGCTGTAGCGGTGGTTTTTTCTGACAGCATCCCCGTCTGATTGTAGGCAAGCAAGGTTTCAGACTTTGGATGTACGCCTTTGTCCTGACTATCACCACGATGGATAACCCGAGCCAGTTGCCCTTGCTCATTATAACGATAATGCTTGGACGTTCCGTCAACACGCAATTCGGTTAACAGGCGGCCTATGGCATCGTAGCGGAACTGGTACTGCCCCCCATTGGCATTATTCAGTTTGGTCAACAACCCATGGCGGTCATATTGATAAATGAGCTGACGCCCGATCCGGTCAGTGTGGGTATGCAATAAACCCTGCGTATCGTATCCCCACCGTGTAACCTGTCCCGCAGCATCCGTATGGCGGATCAGTAATCCTCGGCTATCCCAACGCCATTCTTCCTGCGTATTATCCGGGAAGAGAGCCTGTATCAAGTTACCCTGCCCGTCATACCGATAGCGGGTACATTGGCCAAGGCTATCGGTGACCGAGTCCAGTTGCCCCAACACCGTGTAGCTATACGCCGTCAGATTGCCCGAACAATCCAGATAATCCAGTAATTGCCCCCGCTTATTCCAACTTAACTTGACCACGCCGCCAGTGGCATCCGTTATCGTTGTCAGTTCGGCCGCAGTGTTATAGTCATAATGGGTTTCATTGCCCAGGGGATCACGATAAACGCTTGCCAGCCCTTTCTCGTTATAATCGGTACTCCAGTGAGAACCATCAGGAAGTTCATAACGGATAAGGTTAAAACTGTTACGATGATAATAACGCTGTGTTTGCTGGCCAGTTGGGTCAATCTCTGCCGTGACACGCCCTAATTCATCATATTTCCAGCCAATGGTCGCTCCGCCAGGTAGTTTCATTGCCGTTAACTCGGCCTGTTCGTTGTACTCCATCTGGTATACTCGACCATCAAAATCGGTATAGGCCAACACCTGTTGTGCGTCATTATATTGCCACTGCGCCTGGATGTTCTTTTCTTTATATACCGTAGTAATTTTTTCAGCATCATTGTAAACAAATCGGTTTTTGTCGCCTAAGCTGGTCTCGGTCTCGATAATACGGAAGGTCTCGCCTATCAGTGCCCACTGATAGGTAATTCTTAAACCACTTCTCAAACGCTGTTCTGTCATCCGTTGTTCGTGATATGCAAACTCACGCTGCAACTGATGTTGCCCATCCAATACCCTGGCCAGTTGTCCTTCATCCGTATAAACATAGCTGACTAACGGGTGGGCTTCTTCAGGCTCACTATCGGCAATAAACCAGATTGAGCCCAGACGGACCCCTTGTTTAGACGGAATATATACAAAACGCAAGGTATTATGGCTGCTGTCTTTTATCGCAACCAACCTGTCCTGCTGATAAATCAGTTGCGTCCATTGTCCCTGGCGGTTTTCTATTCTCTCTAAACGGGCCTTACCTTCCTCATCTGGACGGCTAAATATCAAATAGAAGTCATCCGAACCACAGATGCAAATCCGCCCATCAGGTAAACCAGTGATGAATTTCTTTTCATCATAGTTATAAATTTTTTCAGCTTCATCTACGCGAGGAAAGGGCACTTCTCTTCCCATAGCATCATGATAAATGACATGCTCCTGGCTGAACGTCAGGTGTTGCTCCCATTCAGAAAGCCAGCCTTTGCCCAACAGTCCCTCAGTCTGTAAATCGCTGCGGTAATACCGCTGTCCTGAAAGAGGTAGATGGGCAGGCAGCATAAAGTCGTTATCCTCACCTTCGAACAACAACTTTTGCCCGGTAATAACATCGACAGGATATCCAAAATAGCCGCCAATGCTTTTCCCCAGACTATCAATGGCAGGTGCGACAACATAGTGGTTGAGCGCTTCCCCGGCCACAAAGCCCGCAGCAAACTTCATCGCGCAACGTGCTCCTGCCGTCAACCCCTGTTTTATTGCCCCCGCCAACCCACCGACAAATTCCGCCACGTCGAACGCAGTGCCAACGCGATCATACCACTCTTGTGATACCTCATCCTGAACAGCTAAATAACGGACAGTTCCTCCACCAATAGCAACATTCGTTGAGCCAGTGGCAATGGCTGCTCCGCAAGTGAGCTTATCGTCAACCCGCGCAGCTGCTTTACTGTTGATAAACACACTGCCAGAGCCTTCCGCTACCTGGGGTTGAGGTGAGTGCTTGCTGCATGCTGCCGTACTCAACTCGACCCTTACGGCACCCAGGCTGTTGACCCTGACATTTTTTGAGGCCTCTACCAGTTTCCCTTCCACACTGGAAAACATGCTGCCTATCGATTTACCTAGCTCCGCCAACCCCCAAGCGGTCTGTTTTGCGGCAGGCATAACCAGAAGGCCCAGTACCAGCCCTACCACCAAACCGCACCCCGAAAGCATAACGGCCGCAGCAACGATAACCAGGCAGCCGAGCAACGCACCGGCAAGAAATCCCGCCAATGCGCTAGTATGTTTAATATCATCATGTAAACGTGCCGCTTCAAGCATGATATCTGTCCTTAGTATTTTTAAATTTTCCCTGTCTTGCCTGTATGAGTGCGCTTTACGTCCGCAACTCAAAACCTGACAGCAAATCTTGCCAACACAGCTCAGCCTGCTCTTCGAAAGGCAAACTTCGCGTCAGCGTCAATACCAGTACTTTTTTATCGTTAACAATAAATCCGGCCTGACGTTGGAAAACCTCGGACTTGTTGTATTTGTAGCGACTTTCAATCTGAATCCCTTCTATGGCGGTCTTAGCGCCCCCCAAAAACGCCGATTTCTTGTCCAGCATTTTATATCCAGGAAGCCGTTTTTTTAGCTCACCCAGTTGGCGCACGACATACTCATTAATGCCTTCATTCTCTTCCAATACATCACGGATGACCGTCAAACTAAGCTGTTTATCACCGCCAACGCCTTGCAAAACCGTGGTACTTTTATCTTCGAAACCTGCGGGAACAGTAAATCTGCCCTCATTTATCTGATACATTTTTTAGAGCCTCTTTTACGTGATCACTCAGGGTTGATATCAACAACGGTACCTTTGATCAGTATTCCGTCTTTATTTAACTGAATAACGCTCGACGCGCCAAAACTCAACGTTATCGACTCTGTGGTCATGATGATATTCCCTGCTCCAACCTCAAGTTCAATCTGTTGCGTTGCCGTGTAGAGCTGTGTGCCCGGAGAATCGCCTTCGGCTTTGACTTGAACGAAGTTAGCAGTGGTGCTGCGAAGCAATTTGACATCCTCAACCAGGCTACCCTTGCTGATATTCTTGACTTCATTACCTAACGCCACCGTGAGTATTCTGTTTCCCTTTTCAACCATGTTCGTCTGGTTATCTTTAACCGTCGTACTCATATCCTTCTGGGCATGCATAAACAGCCCCTCACCCCCCTTGGCATCCTCGAACCGCAACTCGTTGAAGCCCTCGCCCTTATGGGTCTTGGAGCGGAACGCCATCTGGGTCTTGCTGGCCGGCAGCGATCCCGGCGGGATATTGTTGGCGTGATAGGTACGCCCGGTGACGATCGGTTGGTCCGGATCCCCATGCAGGAAATCCACCACCACTTCCTGGCCGATACGGGGGATAGCCAACATCCCCCAACCCTGCCCGGCCCACGGTTGAGTCACGCGGATCCAGCACGAGCTGTTGTCGTTGCTTTTACCGTAGCGGTCCCACAGGAATTGCAGGCGGATACGGCCGAACTCATCACAGTAGATTTCTTCCCCGGCTGGGCCCACCACCATCGCGATCTGCGGGCCGTCCATCGCCGGTTTCGGCATCGGCGTCGGTCGCCAGGTTTGGGTGTGCGGCAGGAAGACGAACTGGTTGCTCAGCGTGGTGCCTTGCCCACCTGACTCCTGCTCCAACGCCTGGGGCTGGCTGCCGCTGTGCTGAATGCTCAGCAATTGCCACTGGTGGTTCAAATCACCACGCGGGTGGCTGGTCAGCGTAAACAGAAGGCCCGGCTGTAGGGTAAAGTCGTTACTCTGCCCATTTCCCAGGTTGGCATCGTTGCGCAGGGCTTCCAGGCGGTAATGGGTAAAGGCCTTGCCGTGCTGTTCGTCTTTGAAACGCCCGGGGAAGTCGAAGTGTTCGTAGTCTGGCCGTTGGTTTTGCAGTTCGCTGGCCTGCTCATTAAAGGCCGCCGACCACTGCGGGTTTTTAAAGGTGTAATCCTTCAGCTCCACCACGGCGGTGCGCACCTGTGCGCTGCGGGTGAAAGTGGTGACGCACAGCTCCAGCGCCTGAGCGGCCACGCCCGGGTTATACGGCAGCACAGCGCCCTGCGGTAGGGTGCCTACGTCATCGGTATACACCACGATGTTTTTGCCTTCGGGGTATTCGAAGTAGTAGAACATCCCCTCTTCGGCGGCCAGCCGCTGGATGAAGTCAAAATCCGATTCCTGGTACTGCACGCAGAACTCACGGGCCGGATGGGGGTTACGCAAGCCAAAGGCAAAATCGGTGATGCCGTTCTCTTTCAGCAAGGTGGTGATGATGCTTTCAATGCTCTGCTGCTGGAAGATACGCGAGTTGCGCCGCAGCGTGGTGCGCCACAGTGCCGGGCGGATCACCATGCTGTAACGAGTCTGGTGCAGGCCGGTATCGCCCTGTTCAAAGCTCGCCACCATGCCGGTGATGCTGCGTTGCAACACCCCTTCACGCTTGATCTCCAGCGTCGCATCCTCATCCAGCACCGCGGCAAAGTCGATGGCCGGATCGGCACTGGCCAGGCCTACGTTCAGCACGAACGGTGAGGAGAGCATCTCGGTCAGGCTGAAATCCACCACCACAAAGGTCTGCGGAGGCAGGTTCGCCGTGGAGAGCGTAAACTGCAACCCGCTCGGTTCCGCGCCGCCCATCAGGGCACTGGCAGCCGAGGACGCCATCGCCGTGGCGCTGCCGCCGCTGGCAAAGTTCATCGGCTTCACGCCCGCAGATGAGGCCATGCCCGCGGCACTACCACTGCTGACAATGTTCATCGGCTTCACACCTGCGGATGAGGCGATGCCCGCTGCGCTCCCCCCGCTGACAATGTTCTTCGGATTGATGCCTACGGATGAGGCTATCGAACCGGCCTTTTTGGCAATATCCGCCGCCTGCGATACCACCTTGCCCGCCTTGCCGCCTACAGCGCCAGCCGCGGCTCCCACCATATCCACCACCTGATCGCCACTGACTGACGGCGTCTCCGTGGCCACAATGTTCTTCGGCTGCACGCCCCCCTTGGGGGCGTCTTTCTTATCATCAGCAAACATATCTTTTCCTTCCTGGAGGTTAGCGGGCAGGTGCTGCCTGCTGCGTGAGTTGGTGATAGCGACTGAGCAGTGCATTCCAGCGCTCGTCTATCTGCTTGAGCAGCACCGGTGAAGCCGGTTGTTGTTGTTCCACCGAAACCGCCAGCTGCCGCAGCAACTCTTCCAGCGGCGTTTCACGGTTCAGTTCACTTTGCATCTGATAAACCTGCGTTTTCAGATAGGAAAGCGTCAGGCTGCCGCGCGTTTTTTCCTGTTCAAGCAGCTTGTCCGACAGCGCCTGCAAGCGCTGCTGCACCTGGAAATAGCTGTTGTCGGCCCGCTCGCTGCCGAGTCGCGCCTGTAGCAGCCGTTGCCAACGTTGGCTTTGGGCAATCTGCTCCGGATCGGTCGGCCACAGTTGGTTGGCCAGCGCCACCGAGGCATCGGCGGTACGCAACCCGGCCAACGGAGAAAGATTTTCCAGGGTGTTCAATTGCTGGCCGTAGCCGTCCAGAGTGGGTTGGGCCAGCCACAGCTGCACCGAACCTTCTGGGGTGGCGGACAACCCCGCCAATCGTTCCTGCATCGGCTTAACCTGCATCAGGTAAGCCGCACCGGCGACCACCAGGCTGCACAGCACACCGCCGCCAAATCCCCAAGCCGTCGCAGCGCGTTTGGCCGCTTTGGGTATGGCCGGTGGTGGCGGTGCAAAACGCACCTCCACATTGGGCAGCGGTTGTTCTTTTGGCGGCGGCACGGGTTCTTCATAGGCCGGAGGCGGTTCATTCGCGGCCGGTTTTGCTCCTGAGAACAGGGTGCGGATCGGCTCCGCTTCGGGCACCGAGAGATACACCATCGAGGGCATCTTCAGCGGTTGCGCTGGCGGCTGTTTGGCCGCTTCATGGGCGGCTTCCAGCCGTTTGGCGGTGTTCTGCATCAGGTACAGCAGGTTTTCAATGCGCGGTACGCGCTTTAGCTCGACCTGTTGCAGTTTGTCGCACAGCAGTTGCAGTGCCCGCTCGGCGCGATACACCAGGCGCAGGTCGTCAATGCCGAACTCGTGCTGGCGCAGTTGGCTACCGACGCGGGCGTTGAACCACTCCAGTATTTCCGAGCGGGCCTGGGGCTGCTCTGGCCACAATCGCTCCCATTGGCTAACGACCATACCCGCCAACAGCTCGCAGCTTTCGGTAAACCCGGCCAGCCCGTGCCTTTGGGTACGCGCCAGGGCGTAGTACACCGTGGTTTGCAGATCGACCCCGTTGGTACGGAACAGCGTCAACGCCAGCGACTCAATCAGCCGCCAGTTAACCTCTGGCCGTGCCGGGTGGTTGATCTTGTTGATCTCTTCACGAATGGCGCTGAACTCCGGCCAATGGCGCGGATCGCCGCCGGTTTGAATGATGATATTTTCTGAGGCTTCGCTCATGCGGACTCATCCTTAAAGCGTCTCTCTGCCAAGCGCGGCAGAGAGACGGAATAACAACGATTAATACAGCGTGTCTGGCAGGGTGAACTTGCTGAACAGACCGCCAGCGAACGGGTTGTCGGACTCATCCACATGGATGCGGTAGGTCATCTCGCCGCCGTCCACCTTGAAGCGGACATCGAACGAGTTGGTGCCGACGTTGGTCAACTCACCGGCGTTGATCAGCCGCAGCTGTGCCCAAGGGCCGCTGAAGGTGATGCTGCGCGGGGACTTGCCGTTTTCATCCGGGACCAGCGTTACCTTGCTTTCTACCCCGGCCCGCATGGAGTTAGGCCAAACCAGATGCACCATGTTGCTGCGGCCATGGGCGTAATCCAGCAACTGCCCATCCAGATTCAGCACGCTGCGGCGTTTGTTGCCGCTCAGTACCACCGGTTCGATGGCGAACTGAGTGCCCAGGCCGTTTTGTGCCGAGAAGAAGGTTTCGCGGATCTTCTGCGCCTGCGTCAGCTGTTGCAGCACGTCTGGGCGGATTAACAGTTGCCCGTCGCTGCCACTGCTCAGGTTGTTATCCACGAACGGCTTCAGGTTCTGCTGGTAGAAGCTATCCAGGGTGCCTTTCGGGCCGAAGAAGCGTTCAAACTCGCTCAGCGGCACGTCCTGCTGCGATTTAGGATCGAACGGATAACGGCCAGCCAGGTAGGTCTGATACTGTTTCACCACCGTCTCGTTCCACTCGACTTCCAACGATTGGATGGCTTCCATCATCACTACGCGCCAGGCTTGTTCGGCCAAATCCCCTACCCAGCGGTTCAGCGGTTCCGGCAGGTTTTTCGCCAACTGCTGAACCTCGAAGATCGGGTCGCTGCTGTTTTGATCCAGGCGCAACTGTACCGCCTTCATGGCCGCTTTACCCGGTGCCGGTGAGTTTTGGATCGCCAGCAGGTAACGGTGCAGTTCGGTCAGTTTTTGGTAGACGCTTTGCAGCACGCTGCCTTTGTCACCGTTCTCCACCAGCACGCCGGTTTCTGGCGCGAACTCGCGGTTGACGCGGCCCAGCAGTTGATAATCAGATTTTTGCATCAGTTCCTGGCGTTCTTTACCCTGCAACGCGTCAGGCACCGCAGGCAAGCGGGTATTATCACTCAGCGTCTGCAAGGCACGGCGGAAAGGCTGCTCGCCGCTGATCACCTGCTCGATGGCGCTGATCGCCTGCGGCAGATCTTCAAACTCACCGACCGACAGGTTATTCATCGCCGCACGCCAGGTGGCGGTATAGTCACCGATATACTGCTCGGTCACCTGCCGCTGGATCTCTTTGCGATCCGCCTCGCTATACTCGACGTTTTTGCTGAGATTCAGCACCCAGCTGTCCATCACCGTCAGATCGACCAGTTGGTCATTCTGCTTGGTGAAGTAGTTCTGCAAACCGTTGCGCGTCAGGAACTGCGGCACCACCAGCAGGCGATCGTTGTTGGAGATAAAGATGTCGTCAAAGCTGGCTCCGATCTGATCGCGCAGGTTCAGGGCCGGAGGCAGCGCGTCCTGTGCCTTGATGCGCAGGTTCTGGTACACCCGCTGATAAATCGACAGCTTGCTCAACTCGCGCTGTGCCAGCTGGATCGGCTGGCGATAAGGGATAAAGTTCTTGACGGCAACCTGATCGCCACTTTCCCGCGCGGCACGCCAATCGGTGTGCTTGAGCGCATAGTCCAGATGGCCCATCAACTGCTGTTGCAATTCGCGCTGGCCGTTAAACTGCTGGCTCCAGCGGTCGCCCATATACTGTTCCACCAGCGCAATATTGCGGCCACTGCCGTCTTCCAGCATGCGCATCACACGCAGTATTTCGAGTTTCTCTTCGCTACCTGGAGGTGCCGCATTCAACTGCTCCAACAGGCCACTCATCAACGTCGGAACAAAGCGCTGCTGCAACAGTTGCAGATAGGTGCTTTCCACATAAGGGCCGATGTTGTTGCCTTGATACAGGCCCATGTCCGCCAGCAGGCTGTTGCGCTCATGGTAGTTGCCGTAAGCCAGCGTGGCGTCACGGATCGGGTTCAGCAACGGCAGTTGCAGATTGCCATAGCGATCGTCACCCTTCGGCGTCGGGATGGAGAGGAAGGTTTTGGCCTGGGCAAGGACCTCTTGTCCGGCACGGTAGTTGCTTTGATAGTAGTATTGCCAGCAACCCCACAGCGTCAACGCCACCACGGCCCCCACGCAGGAGAACACCATCAGGCGTTTTCTGGAGTTACGCAGCCACAGGCCGTTTTCGCCCGCCAGATTCGGTTCCGCCAGCAACACCTGATTAAACAGCTCTTTGGTGAAGTACGGGGTCGTTTCGGCGACCGGCCAGGTTGGGAAGGCCTGCGGTGACAGGTGATACTGCACGGCGGCAGACTGGGTAAACACGTCATCCATCTGTCCGCGCTGTTGGGCAGATGTCAGGTAGATGCCGCGTAACAGCGGCTGTTGATGATCGCCGCTGTAGAGGATCCCCTCCAGCAGTTGCACCACATACTCTTGCATGCCCTGCATCTGGCGGGTAAAGCTGAACAGCTGGCTACGTTGTCCTGCATCGACGCCGTTGAGCATCATGTCTGGCATTGCGCCGTTCAACTGGGCGATCCATTGCTGCCAGAACTGCTGCAACTCTTTGCGCCACACCTCCGGCTCGGCGGCGTTCAGGCTGAATGTCACCCCCAGCACCGCTTCGCGCTGGGCCTTATCCAGCGTCTGGTACATCGCTTCAAACCCGTACAGCAGGTCCAGTTTGGTAAACACCACGTACAGCGGCAGTTGGCTATGCAGCGCCTGGCGCACATCCTGCAAACGCTGATGGAGGCTGGCAACCATGTTTTCGCGTTGAGCCTTGTTCGCCGTCAGCAGTTGATGCAGATCGACGGTGAGGATCAGGCCGTTCAGCGGCTGGCGTTTACGGTGTTCAACCAGCCAGTTCAGCAGGCTTTGCCACAGGCGGCTATTGAGCGCCGCTTTGCCCACGATGGACAGCGTTGGCTGCTCGATCAGCTCACCTGCCGGATCGATCAGCACCGCCTGTTCACCCAGCCAGCAGCGCACGCGCAGCTCACCGGCGTCTTCCACGCTGGTCAGTTCCGGGCTGGCGATTTCGGTCAGCTTGTAGCCTTCTTTGATCAGGGTGCTTTTGCCGCTGTTGCGGGTGCCAATCACCATGTACCAAGGCAGGCGATAGAGATAAGCCGGGGTATTCAGCCGCCGTTGCAACTGCTGCTTCCAGACGCCCAGATACTGGTCCTGCTGTTCGATATCGGCCAGGATCGGATCGTCGACCTGCGTTTTAGCCTGCAGCTGCAGCTTTTCCAACTGCTGTAAACGCCGCACCATTTTGAAGGTGAGCCAGCACACCGCCAGCAGCACCACCAATGCCGTCACCAACCAGCGGCTCAGCAAAGGTTCGAACGGTTGGTAATCCTTCAGCTTCCATTCCGGCCCGTAAATCCAGACCCAAATCAAGCCGATACAGGCCAACAGCGCCAGCACCACCGGCACCGAGGCTTTGATGCGTGGAATGGCCGGTCTGGCAAAATGAATAAATGAGGGCAATTTCATGCGTTAACGCTCCTGTTCCCTTCCCTGGCCATCACGGCTTGAGCTGCCGCTGCTTGTCTGTCAGCAAGGCGATCAACGCCGGTTCCCATTCGCTTAGCTGCACTTGCTGCCCCACCTGCAACAGGTTGTGGTAGTGCTGCTGTGCCAGCGCCGTCATCCCCGCTTTTTCCAGTAACTGGGCGCTGAGCAATTGCAGGTAAAAACGGTCCCTGGGTTCGGATTGCTGCGATTGCCGATCGATCATCTGTAACGCGGCTTCCAGTCCTTGCTGTTGATAGCATTGCCAAATTTCATCCTGTTCAATAGTGTTACCTCCCCCTTTGGCACCCGTTTCCTGCTGTAACCAGCTGGCAGATTCAGGGGAGAGGAATGGCGTCATATCGGTAAAATAAAGGGTGGTTAACGCCGGCATCCGCTCGATAAAAGCGCTCAGCTCGTCACGTATGGCCTGCGCAACCCCTGTATATCCCAGCCGAATAGCGATCTGCGCCGAAAGCGCGTGGCCATCCAGCCAGTAAGGTGCCAGTGCCAGGCTCTGTTCCACCTGTTGCCACAGGGCCAGATCCGCAGTGGCCACGCGCCCCAGATAATCGGCCATGCGATCGACAGAAACGGCGGCCAGCGGCGTGCGCCCATCGGCCTGCGCTATCGGTGGCGCGGTCAAGCTGCCCCACAGGGCATGGCGACGCAGGCGAAAACCAATGGCGGCCTCGGGGTGCAGTTCACACAGCAAATCCGCCATTTTCAGCAGCGTTTGCCGCCAGGCTTTATCGCTGGAGTTATCAATGCTCAGGCTGGGGCTGATCGTTCTGCCAGCAGAGGCTGATGTCGATGCCGAACCAGACTGAGGGCGTTCTTCCTCCTCAACCACCGGTTCAACGGTGCGAGTAGGCAACCGCGCGTAGCTGGCACGCAGGCTATCCACCTCTTTCGCCAGGGCCGGTTCCTCGCTGTGCCAAACCTGGGCCAGATGTGCCAGCAAACCTTGCACATCCTGGCGTTGGGCGTCCGTCGCCCGTTGGCTAAAGCTGCCGCTGGCGCTGTCAAAACGCTTGAGGATCTGCTGGGCAAAGCGGCGCTTATGCAGCGGGTTCAACGGCCAGGCACTGGTCCAGAAGTTCTGCACGTAAGCGGTCAGCAAGGAGATCGCCAGCATCAGGTCGCCCGGTTCACCGCCGTGCTGCAAGGTACGCAGCAGGTGCACCACCAAACGGAAGTCTTTGCTTTTTTGCGACAGCAGAGCCATCGCCTGCTGCTGAAGGTCATCGATATTCAGCGAGCTGTGGGTCAGCGAACCCACTTTGACCATCTGGCTGTCGATATGCTCCCATTGCGGATCGTCATCGGCCAACGCCTTGGCGGTCTGCTCGGGCGTCAGCGGTGTCAGCAATAATGCATGCCAGGGATGTTGTGACGTGCTATCCATAGTCCTCACCAGTGGCAGGCGTTACGCAGCGGTTTCAGCGCTGGCGTTAACTGCGAAATATTAAATGTCAGACGGGGTAACCCGCCGTTGGTACCGTCGATCGTCAGCGTCTGCGCCGACATCAACCGCTTGATCTCATCAATACCGGCCAGGCCCCGGCTGGATTCCAGCAAATAGCCGTTTTCACGCAGGAACCACTGCACGTTAAACCTGTCGCTATCCGCCGTTAGCGTCACCGCACCGTCTTTTTGCGGGCCGACCAAGGCGATCTGCAAACGGGTAATGTTGTCGATGCAGCTCAGCATCAACACCGGCCGCGGTGGCGGCACACCAATCGCGGGCGTGGTCAGCACCACCTGCGGGTTGTTGCCCTGCCCTTCGCTTATCAGGAATGCCGTCGAATGATCGCGGCGGCCTTTTTCCTGCGCCATGGCTCGCTGCCAGGCTGGCCCAGCCTCTACCTGACCTGGGTTGTCGCCGCTGGCCGCTGACAACGCGTTGTCGTAGCAGTCCAGACGCACCAGCGGCGAGCTTTCACTGCGGCAGTTCATCAGCAACGCCAACTGATGCGCATCCCCTTCGGGCTGCGACAGCGAAAGGCCGCTTAGCCACTCGGTGGCTGAATTGCTGCCGGAAAGCAGTAACGAACCGATCAATAACCACGTATTCATAGCTAACACCTGTATTTCGCCAACTTGTAACCCAGGGTGCGCGGCGTGATCCCCAGGCTGTCGGCGATGCGGTTTTTGTCATTGCCGTACAGACGCTGGCGCTGCGTCAGTACCGCGGCTTCAAACGCCTCCACCGCGCTAGACAGGTCATCTATCTTGCTGTAATCGCGTGATAGTTCTGGCGAGGTGGAAACGTCGGAGGTACTCAGCGAGACCATCAGCTCATCCAGCTGTTTTTCACGCACCTTGAACATCGAACGCAGCTGGACCAGTTGCGATCGCAGATGCTCCACCTCTTGCAGCTTGTTGAGGCGGTGCTGAAAAATCTGGCAATAGATGGAGAACATGCCGCGGCTGTCCACAAATCGATCGATCTCCTCGGCAAACACCGCTATCACCCCGCAGGCCCGCCCCTGGAAATCAAACAGCGGTACGCCATACATGCTGCAACCGTTGGGCAACGCCTCAATAAAGCCGCGAAAGCCGTCATCTTCGATGCGCACTCCGCGATTGAGCGCGTACCAGACTTCGGGCGCGCCATTACGCAGCACCCGCACCAACGGGTGATTGGTGTCTTCGATATCGGCTTCCAGCTTCACCGTGGCACGACGGTTGGCATCAGA
Organism: Serratia sp. ASV30; assembly: GCF_016428815.1. Lineage (NCBI taxonomy): Bacteria > Pseudomonadati > Pseudomonadota > Gammaproteobacteria > Enterobacterales > Yersiniaceae > Serratia > Serratia sp. ASV30. Next base: position 13,158 of record NZ_JAELTL010000067.1, read on the forward strand.
CAGGCGCAGACATTCCAACTGCCCCTCGCTGGCGTTGAACATCGCCACCATCAAGCCGTCAAACCCGTGACGGTGGTGATCCAGCGTCAAAAAGCCATGGACCAAATGCTCGACCGAATCGTTTTCCAGCAGCGCCAGTAAGCATTTCAGCCGTTGCCTCATAGCGCCTCCTCGACCTGTGCGGTAAACGCATTTCCCTCCGTGGCAATGCGGATATGGCTGATTGCCGTACCTGCCGCCATTTTTTGTAACAGCAGTAGGGAAACCGGTGGCAACAACGCCCCGTCGATAATCGACTCCAGCATGCGCGCCCCGTTCTCGGCACGGGTGGCGCGCAGCAGGATCTCGTCGATTACCTCAGGCTCAATCACCACTTCGGCGTTAAAGCGCTGACGCAGCAGGTTATCCAGGCGTTTGAGCTTGCCGTGGATGATGGTTTGCAGCGTGTCTTTGCCCAGCGGCAGGTACGGCACTACTTCCATACGCGCCAACAGGGCCGGTTTGAAGAAGGCCGCCAGCTCGGGGTACAGCAATTCGCCCAGCAGTTCCGGCTGTTCGGCGTGATCGACAATGGTCTGATAACCCAGGTTAGAGGTCAGGAAGAACACCACGTTCTTGCAGTCGATGATGCGGCCTTCGCCGTCGGCCAGTTCACCCTTGTCGAACGCCTGATAGAACAGGTTGAGCACGTCGGGATGGGCTTTTTCGACTTCGTCGAGCAGCACCACCGAATAGGGTTTCTGGCGAATGGCTTCAGTCAACACGCCGCCTTCGCCATAACCCACATAGCCCGGCGGTGAGCCGATCAGGCGCGAAACGGTGTGTTTCTCCTGGAACTCGGACATGTTGATGGTGGTGAGATAGTGGCGCCCGCCGTACAACAGCTCGGAGATCTGCAATACGGTCTCGGTTTTACCGACGCCGCTTGGCCCCACCAGCAGGAAAGCCCCCATTGGGCGACCCGGACGGCGCAAATCGGCCCTGGCGGTCAGCAGATGCTGATGCAGGCAGTGGATCGCGGTTTCCTGGCCTTTGATCTGTTCGCCAAGATACGTTGGCAGCTCGGTAACCACCGACAATTCGCTCTGCGACAGGCGGTTTAACGGCACGCCGGTCCACTCGGCGATCACCGCCGCGATCTGATGTTTATCCACGTGTGGAGACACCAGGGTTTGATGCTGTTGCAGTTGTTCCAGCTCAGCGCCCAGCGCAGCCAGATTAATAGCCTGTTCTTCCGTCGCGTTTTCTTCCTGCGTCAGCAGCTCTGCCCGCAGGGCGATGATCTGCTGCACCAACTGCTGCTGGGTTTGCCAACTGGCATTCAGGTCTGCCAGTTGCTGTTCGATCTCAGCGCGCTGCTGTTGCAACACCGATAAACGCTCATCCGGCTGGCTCAGGTTGAGGCGCTGCTCACGCTCCAACATCTGGATTTCCATCGCCTGCTGATGCAGCTGCGTTTTCAATGCCGACACCTGGCGCGGTGCCGAAGTCAGGTTGATCGCCACCCGCGCGGCGGCGGTATCGAGCACGTCGATGGCCTTGTCCGGCAGTTGGCGGCCAGAGAGATAGCGATCACTAAGCACCGCCGACGCTTGTAGTGCCTCGTCGTCGATCAGCACGCCATGCGCCTTCTCATAGATAGTGCGCAGGCCGCGCATGATCACCGTGGCCTCTTCAGCACTCGGCTCAGAGACTTTCACCAGTTGGAAACGGCGCGACAGCGCGGCATCTTTCTCAAAATACTTTTTGTATTCGCTCCAGGTGGTGGCGGCGATGGTTTTCAGCTCACCGCGCGCCAACGCCGGTTTCAACAGGTTGGAGATATCCAGGCCACCCTGCTGATTGCCCGCGCCGATCAGCGTATGGGCTTCATCAATAAACAGGATGATCGGCGTGGCCGACTGGGCAACTTCCGCCATGATCCCCTTGAAGCGCTTTTCGAACTCGCCTTTGACCGCAGCACCGGCCTGTAACGCGCCGAGATCCAGCGTCATCAGTTCGCTGTTGCACAACTTTTCCGGCACCTGGCCGTCCACGATGCGCAGCGCCAGGCCTTCGATCAGGGCGCTTTTTCCTACGCCAGCCTCACCCACCACGATTGGGTTGTTCTTGCGGCGGCGGCACAGGATATCGATCATCAGATCGATTTCTTCATCGCGGCAAAGCACCGGATCCAAGGTACCTTTACGGGCCTGCTCGGTCATATTGCTGGCATAGCGCGCCAGCAGGCTTTCACCATTGGCGGCGGCAGCGGCGGTTTTATCGCCCGCTTTCGCTACCCGAGGGGCTTCTGCGGAATCGGCGGTCCAGTCAGCAAAGTTCTGGCGCAGCAGTTCGCGGTTCACCGGGGATAACAACCGGCTGGCCGCCGGTGTGAGATAACGCATAGGGCTCAGCAGTAAGGTCAACAACATCACCCCGCCGCGCAGCTGGCTGTGATCCATTTCGGCCGACGCCAATAACCAACTGTCCTGCAACCACTCCACCAGCAAAGGGGAGAAGCTGGGATAAGCCTGAGTGACCGACTGATAGCCGGAAATACGTTGATCGAGCGACTCACGCAATGCGTCAGTGTCCACGCCAGCATGATTAAGGATCACCCTGACGTCGCTTAAGGGGCTGGCGACCATCTGCATTAATACCTGCGAGACCGTCACTTCCGCTTCCTGCAGGCTGACGCAGTGAGCCGCCGCCGCCTCCAGTGCATGGCGGGCGATGGGATTAAGGCGGTTTACCAGCGTGGGCAAGTCAATTTGAATCATCTGTGCTTCCTAGCTCAATAAATTGTTTAGCTGCTGCAAAATATCCTGAGTCTGTCCATGTAACTGGATGGCATAAAACAGGTAAATCACCGTCAACAGGCCTAAGCCACCCCATAGCAGATGCTTGATGGTCAACCGTTTACTCAGGTAATAGCGCCCGCCGGTGCGGCTTTGTTTCTGGTGCAAGACGGTCGCGGGGGCTTCACCGCGCAGCTGTTGCAGTTGGTGATGCAGCCGACGGAACAGCCGTTCAAAGTCATCGCTGTTTTGCAATGTCACCTTGTAGCGGCCGCGATAACCCAGGCAGAAACACAGGTAGATGAACTCCAGCAGATCCTGATAACGTTTGGGTTCACCCATCAGGCGCTCCAGCAGGACGTACACCTTCTCGCCGCCCCAGGTTTCGTTATGGAAATGCACCAGCAAGGACTGCTGCAACCAGCCGTTTTGCGTATTCCAACCGTGCCCTAACGCCGTCTCATCGATAAAGGTACAAAGCACGTAGCGGAACGAAACGATCGCCCCTGGCTCGTAGCCTTTGGTTTGCAGAAACTGCTCAATGGCGCGGATATCCGTCACCACCTGCTGATAAAGCTGGTCTGGCAGCGGCTGGTTTTCCATGTCCTTCAAGCGCAGCACCATGCCGAGTAACGGCGTGGCGGCATCCACCATCGCATTCAGGCTCTCGCCGCGCAGCGGGAGCTGATATTGCCGATACGAAGTGACGGTTTCCGTTTCGGGCAGCGCGGGGTTATCCGTGACGGCATGCATTTTCATTAGCTGCTCCTAATCGCCCAGAACTGCATATCCAGTTCAGGGAAGTCACCCGAAACGTGGAAGGCAATCGCGTTGCTTTGCAGGACCTCTTTCCAGGTCGGGCTTTGTCGATCCAACATGAAGTAGGTATAGCCGGAATGGTAAGGCAGTTGACGCGGTGCGGCAGAGAGCGCCACCAGCGGCACACCTGGCAGTTGCAGGCTAACCAGCTCACGGATTTTCTCCAGCGAGGTGATCTTGGTTTGCTGCACGAATTGGCGCCGCAGTTGTTCCTGCGGGATCTGCGCCCGGACGGCCAGCACAAAGTCGGCGCTGCGCAACAGATCGCTGTCGTTGATCGTCCCCACACGAATGCCGTTAGGCTGTGGATGCAGCTGTACCGAGATGGCACGCGGTGTCAGTACCGTGCTGAGCGTTTGACGCATCGCCAGGAACAGCGGCTGGAAGCAGTCGGTCAGGTTGTCATGGTTATAGACGATGAAGCTGCCCGCCAGACGTGATTCGTCGGTAAAGGTGCGCAACTCGCCGCAGGTTTGCACCAGGTGGCTATAAAAATCCTGTGGGTGCAGCACTGCCTGATGGGACAGATGGGTGAATAGTGGCTGCATGCGGTTGAACACCTGCAGCATCATAAATTCGGCCACGTCGGCAATCCCCTGCTGGCCCGGCGAACCGATACGTTTGGCCAGCAACCGGGCGCGCTCCACCAAGGTGCCTTCCACTTCATCCATGAAGTCTTTCAACTGTACGGAAGCGTGCAGGGTGGTGCAGGTAGGAATAAATTCTTCATCCAGGATCAGCGAGCCGTCCGGGTGCTTCTCTTTGATGCGGCAGACCGGCAGCACGGAATAGGCGCTGAGATCTTCAGATCCCTGCATCAAACGCGGCGCAAGCTGGGCCAGCAGCAATTGGCTGACATCGCCGCCGTCGGTGTGCAAATCGCGCACGTCATCGGTATGTTCGGCGTAGCGGATCGCCCCAGGCAGTTGGCTGTGCGGACTGGCAACCTCATTGATGGTGTCGTTGAGCATCGGCAACGCCAGATAGATATCGCGGCTGGCGGCATCGTTGCAGTTCAGTACATCCAGCGGCTTGGGCGAGCAATCCTGATAAGGAATATCAAACACCGTGCCATCGGCCATGCTACCGCTGGCGTTGGTCAAGCCGATACGCCCCAGCTTGAGCAGTTCCTGATTGATCTGCAGCGAGTGGAAGCCATAGGTGTAATTGGTCAGCGCGGTGATGCGGCGCTGCAGCTGATAATCGTTATGTCTTTGTTGCTGTTGAAAGTGTTGTGGCTTAATGAACAGGCCTTCGCGCCAGATCACCCGATTCTTGGTCGGCATGGTTATTCTTCCTCTTTCCTTAAGTCGATTTCATCCGCTTTAACGTGGATCAGCACGCCGTAGTTATGACCAACATCGCTGAGCTTGATGATTTTTTTCCATTCAGCGCGATCAACGTCGGCATAGTAGGCAATCACCCCCAGATAGTGGGTCTTCTCTTCCAGCTCAATGGCGGGTAACGGTTTATATTGGCTCGGCAGCAGGGTGTATTCCTGGTGGTCGATGTAGTTCTTACTGAGCGTTTTCTTCAATATTTCCGTGTCGAGCTGGTCGTAATCGGCCGCCAACAGTTTGGAATCGTCGCTCAGGTACACCACCGCAATCTCGGTCGGCGCGGCCTCACCTTTCTCATTGGGGTTGATGTTCGCGTCCGCCAGCAGCGTTAACCGCAGCGTAGAAGGCTGCTCGGTAACGCGCTCCGGCTTCTTGTTTTTCCATATCGTGCATCCTGACAGCATCAGCACCAGGCATAGCGCAGTCGTCAGAAAGTATCCTCTGCCACCTTTCATCGTTCGCTGTCCTTCATCCCCTGGCGCAGCGCCTGGTCATAAGCCTGTTCATACACTTCGCCAAACAGCTTTTCGAAACCCTGCTGGCGGCTGGAGGCCAATTCCTGGTAGTAGTTTTTGTACATTTCCCAGGCCCAGGCGGAGTCTTGTTCCTGGCGCTCGTTGCTGCGCATGTAATGGCTAAAGCGCGTCAGCAACCGCTCTGGGGAGAAAGCTTCCAGCATGGTGCTCAACGCCTGGGCAATCGCCTGTTGGTTGGCCTGATGGTGCAGGCGCAGGTTATGCAGGCTCTCGGCCACCGCCGCCGGTGCGGAAAGGTGCACCGGGCTTTTTTGATCGGCAAACAGCAGGCTGAGGGTGGTGTCGTAATCCATATTCAGGCGCAGCGGGTTATCTTCGATTGGCCGCAAATGTTTGTCCCGCAGGCCGTGTTGGCTGCGCTGCAAGGCCAATAGCCCTTCAATGGCGGCCCTGAGCGTTTTGCCAGCTTCCTCGAGGAAGTCATTGGCCTCCTGGCTGTTGCGGATTGGCAGTTGCGCGCCAAAACCCCGCATCAGCGGCGTGATCGCCACGTGCTGCTGTTCCATCTTGCTGTCTGACGGTGCCTGCTGGCCGGAAAGAAAACTGCTGATTTGCGGCAGATCGATAAACTCCTGATCCATGGCACTGTCCTTGGTGATATCAGAAAGTGGAGAAGAGAACAGCGGATCGCGGTAGCGATCCTGTTGTAATGATTGATCGGCACCGGTGAGGGCGCTCAGAGGTTCGTGCATCGTCAGGCTCTCGGTTTCCAATACCCGCAGCGGGTCGTGACTGAAACCGTTGGCGACCGTGGCGGCGAGGCGGTTGTCCTGCTCATGGTGGGAAACCTGTGTATTGCCCCCTTCCATCATCGCTTCCAGCGGGTTGCTGTAGCTGGAGACCAGCGATTCTGGCGAAACCATCAGCGGATCGATCATATCGGCGCTCGAGCGGCTGATATGGCTCTTGATGGCCAGATTGCCTACGCTGATTTCATCACCTTGCTGGATGCGCACCAAACCGGAGTTTGCCGTCAGCATCGACTGGTTAATACTCACCGCACCGTTGAGCACCCGCAGGCAAAAGGACCCATCACGCCATTCAATGGCAAACTGTGAAGGGCTGATATTGCCGCCCTGATCTTGAATAGACCAATGATGGCTGCCGTCACTGCCAACCACCCCACCCTGTGCATTAAACAGGCTGCTGGCCGGTTTGCCACTTTCCAATCTGTCGCTATTGACGACTCGCAATGATAGCGTCGGTTGCTGTTTATCCATGATCTCTCTTCCTGAATCTTGATTGTCATTCCATAACGCTGATGGTTACGTGGGGCTGTTGCTCGGGTTCCCCGAGGAAGCTGGTCCAGCCCAGCAGGTTGTTTTGTTCTGTCCCCAGGATCATGCCGCCCACCTGCTGCTCTGCCAGACCCAGGCGTAAATCCCACGAAAACTGGTCGCGCATAATGAAAGCCACAAACATCTCTAACGGCTCGTAATTCTCCCCGTTAGGTAAAAATGACAAGAACTGTTCACGCGTCAGTTGGTTGAGGCACAACTGATATTTGCCACTGCGATCCGCTACCTGCGATCCCAGTGAGAAATTGACGCCCAGCACCGATTTCCCTTGGTATTTCTGGCCGCTGACCTTCACCCTGCCGCCCAGGCGATTCTGCTGCTCCGGGGCAATTTTGACCTTGCGCAGTTGCCAACTTTGCAGCGTCACATCCGCCAGGTTGAAACAGTGCGCCACCAGGCTGCAAATTACTTCCGGGGCACGCCCAGGGCTGGCCAGCAAGCCGGCATAGGCCAGCATTTTGCCGTGGTGGATGCGCAGTTTTTTGCGGGTCGCTTCGTTACTTAATCCCACTAGCGCAAACATGCGCTGCGAGACATCATCGTTACCACCCTCGTCAAAGCAGATGTAGTAGCGGTATTTGCGCCAAATCTGATGCAGCAGCGTTAACAGCCGGTGGTTGAACACGTTGAGAAAATCCGTCAGGCGGTTTTCATTCTGGGCATCTTCCCAGGCCAACGAATCCAGGTAATAACCGGGTAACGGCGACTGGCTGCCATGCAATCCAAGGAAAGAGACTTCCAGCTCAAACTGGCCGCGAGCGGAAGTCTCCAACGCGATCACGTCACGGGTTGGAAAAGCCAGGCTGGCGGTCGATTTAAAGCGGATGGCCTCATCGGCTGGCCTGGCTGAACCCGGGGATTTTTGCCACGCTACCGCCATTTGGTTGAGCAGCTCGACCAATTGGTAAAAGTTATAACGTGACACATCCAGCACTGGCTCCGGCGCTACGCCTTCACCCGCGCTTACATCAATGCATGTTGACCCGTCTGTACCGGCCATTGGTAACATTCCTGATTATCAAGATTGATGACTTTCAAAAGGTGGAACGAGTTGACGCTGGCATACAGGGAGAAGAAGCGTGCCAACACCGTACCAAACAGGTAGAGCTCACCTTCAGAACCAAAAGCGCTTTGCTCCAGCCAGAGGGTGGTTTGCAGGCCTCTGACCGGTAAACCACGGAACAACCTGTCGATCGGCTGGGTTTCGATACGCGAAATCGCGTCCAGTTTTTTTTGCGACGACCGAGCGGATTGCCGGTTGTGTACGCTGGGAAAATCATAGGTCTGCAGGATCTGTTTTAACGAATCCTTGTCCAGTAATGACATGTAGTTCAATGACATATTGGACAACAAAGACCATTGCAGGCTGCCATCCAACACCGGATACAGCGGTACCGAAGGCCGGGTAATATTACGGAAGGTGGCAAATGACGGGCCTGCTTGCGTCCGTTGGCAGATATCACCCACGCGTAGCGCCAGCGGTAATTCGCGGTTGGTACAGGTCATGCTGACCGACACGTTTTCTTGAGACAGCGCCACCTGCGTCTCATCACTGCGCACAAAGGAGATGTAATGCTCAAAGCCCTTACGGAACAGCGAGTTTCTCACCCGCAGGCGGTAATAGAGCATGTTGCGTTCCTGCGCAGGCTCCACCTGATGATGGAAACTTTCGAACGCAGGATAGCTTCTGGCCTGCCCCCGCCCGCTGCCCTTGGGATCTTTGCTTAACCAGCTCTCCACGCGATCGACCGAGAAAATCTCGTAGCGCTCAGGATGATGGTAGCTGGCACACAGCGGATATTCGGTTTGTGTGCCATCCAGGGCTATCGCCTCGCTGTCGCGTTTGAACAGATTCACCGCCGGGGTGCAGTTCAGGCGCAGGGTAGTTGGCCGTATCTTAACCTCAGGCGGCAATGGCTGGGAGAAATGCAGATTGAGGGTGAATTCGCTGGCTTTCAGATGCGCGGGGAAATCCACCACGCCGGCCACGTCAAAGAACAGGAAGCCTTCCGGGAAACAGAAATACTCCTGCAGGATACGGTAGCCAACATAGGCGTTTTTCGGATATGGCAATAGCGCATCTTCACGCTCAAAGCCCACCGGGTTGAAATCGAAGTCCGGCATCGGGATGGTGATGCCGTTGACCACCAGGTCGGCCCGTTCGAAATAGTGGCTGATCCAGAAATAGAGCTGGGTGCTGGTGTAACCGTCCTCACCCAGATAGAAACGCAGTTTATCGAGCCGCATTTCTTGCACGTTCAACTCTGCCTTGGCGCCAAAGTGAATGCTCAATATCCCCTGTTCGTTACTGTTGTTGACGGCGATATCCTGGATGCCCATCGGAAACAGCCAGACATCCCGACAGAGGGTGAAGCTGCACTGGGGCCCGTGTGTTTCGCTGTCGTTTTGCAACGCACCACGTTCCGCCCTTTGCGCAATCGGGACGCTCTCGATCTGGCTACCACGCTCGATCAACGTCGCTTCAGTGAGTGCACTGCTGTTCGGCGTGTATTCGACGATGGTCATGCTGGGCACTGGCCGCAAATAGTTCGGCCACAGCATATTCAGCAGGCCGTGTGTCAACTCCGGGAACTGGTCGTCGATCTTTTCGCGCAGATTGCCGGTCAGAAAGGCGAAGCCTTCCAACAGGCGCTCAACGTCCGGATCGGAACCCTGTTCGGATAAAAAGGCAGCAAGGTGCGGCCGTTCGATTGCGGCATCACGCCCTAGCTGCCGGAGATAATCCAGCTCATCCCTGAAGTACTTTTCGAACGACATTATGCTTCCTGGTTTAGGCAGTAACGGCGGTTGCTGTCCAATTGGATGTTGAACTCAACCACATCGCCGATATTGTCGAAATCAACGTGAGCACTGATATGGAAACTCAATAACAGTGGGTCCCCCTGATCCACCAGGGATTGAACGGCAACCTCGGAAATTCTTGGCTCGTAGCGCTCAATACACTCCTTGATGGCCTGCTCAATACTCTTACGGAAATCAGACGTGGTTGCCGTGGCATCATTGAGATCAATAACCCCCAGACCTGCAGCACTTTGGCAGGCTCCGGGGCGCGAATTGAGGACTTCGTTCAAATGCTGCTTGATTGAGATTAATAGCTCTTGAACACGGCTATGTGAGGAAGGGCCAAAGCCCTTCCCCTGGATACGCTCAAACAAGCTGGCAGAACTTCCTCGCTCCCAATTAAGAAGCGCAGCCATTGCCTGTTATTCCTTATCCAAACGACCAACCAGCGAGAGCTCGAAACTGGCTCCCATGTATTTGAAGTGTGGACGCACCTGCATCGCCACCTGGTACCAGCCCGGATCCCCTTCGACATCCAGCACCTGGATCTGAGCAGAGCGCAGAGGACGGCGGCTGCGGACATCGGTCGGTGGGTTTTCCTGATCGGCAATGTATTGCTTGAGCCAGATGTTCAGCTCACGCTCCAGATCCTGACGCTCTTTCCACGAACCAATCTGCTCACGCTGTAGCACTTTGATGTAGTGAGCCAGACGGTTGATGATGAACATGTACGGCAGTTGGGTACCCAACTTGTAGTTGGTTTCCGCCATCCGCCCTTCATGGGTATTCGGGAATACCTTCGGCTTTTGGACCGAGTTGGCCGAGAAGAAGGCCGCGTTGTCGGTTCCTTTGCGCATGGTCAGGGTAATAAAGCCCTCTTCCGCCAGCTCAAATTCACGACGATCGGTGATCAGCACTTCGGTCGGGATCTTCGCCTGTACCTGGCCCATCGCCTCATAGAGGTGAACCGGCAGGTTGTGCACCGCACCACCGCTTTGTGGCCCGATAATGTTCGGACACCAGCGATACTTGGCGAAGCTGTCTGTCAGGCAGGCTGCCAGCAGGAATGCGGTGTTGCCCCACAGGAAGTGTTCGTGATCCTTGCTGACGTCTTCGTAGTAGTTGAAATTCTTGATCGGGTTTTCAACGGTGGAATACGGCAAACGCAGCAGGAAACGTGGCGTGGTCAGGCCCAGATAGCGGGAATCTTCCGACTCGCGCAGCGCACGCCATTTGGTGTGTGCTGGCCCTTCGAACACCGACTTCATGTCTTTGATGGCTGGCAGCTCGGTAAAGCTGTTGATACCAAAGAAGTCCGGCGCAACGCTGGAAAGGAACGGCGCATGTGCCATGGCCCCAACGGCGCTGACGTATTGCAGCAGCTGTCTCTTATACACATCT